>NZ_JBSSLX010000126.1:0-16851 GCF_053890995.1 Micromonospora sp. I033
TCGGCGTACAGCTCGTCGTAGGCGGCCGCGCGGGCCGGGTCCGGGTGCCAGGTCTCGCGGTGCGGCGCGCCCATGGCCGCCGAGGCGCTCTCCACGTCCGGGTACGTCCCGGCGGCCACCGCCGCGTGGATCGCCGCGCCCAGCGCCGCCGGGTGGGCGGCGTCCAGCACGTGCAGCGGTCGGCGCAGCACGTCGGCGTAGATGCGCAGCAGCAGGCGGTTGGCGGTGAGCCCGCCGGCGGCGGTCAGCTCGTCGACGCGTACGCCGGCGGCCTCGAACGCCTCGACCACGGTGCGGGCGCCGAACGCGGTGGCCTCCAGCAGCGCCCGCCAGATCTCCTCCGGCCGGGTGGCCAGGGTGAGCCCGACCAGCACCCCGCTCAGTTCGTGGTCCATGAGCACCGACCGGTTGCCGCTGTGCCAGTCGAGCGCGAGCAGCCCGTGCCCGCCCACCGGCTGGTCGGCGGCGAGCGAGTCCAGCAGGTCCGGCACGGACACCCCGTGGCGGGCGGCCTCCTCGGCGTACGACGCGGGCAGGGCGCGCTCGACGTACCAGGCGAAGATGTCGCCCACCCCGCTCTGGCCGGCCTCGTAGCCCCACCGGCCGGCGGTGACGCCGCCCTCGACCACGCCGCAGACGCCGGGCACCTCGTGGCAGGTGTCCGCGTTCATGATGAGGCAGGTGGAGGTGCCGAGGACCGCGAGCATCCGGCCGGGCGCGACCGACCGGGCCGCCGCGGCGGTGACGTGCGCGTCGATCGCCCCGGCGGCCACCGCGATGCCGGCGGGCAGGCCCGTCCAGCCGGCCGCCTCGGCGGTCAGCTCGCCGGCCAGGGCGGCCGGGGGCAGCAGCGGGCCGTCCATCTTGAGCAGCACGTCGGGCAGCTCGGGGTGCAACGCGGCGAGGAAGTCGGGCGCCGGCCAACTCCCGTCCTGGCGCAGCCCCTTGAAGCCGGCGGCCGAGGCGTTGCGCGTCTCCCGCCCGCAGAGCCGCCGGACCAGCCAGTCGGCGGTCTCGATCCAGCGCTCGGCGTGGCGGAAGACCTGCGGGTCCTCCTCCAGCAGCTCCAACGCCTTGGCGAGCTGCCACTCGGCGGAGACCCGGCCGCCGTAGCGGGCCAGCCAGGGCTCGCCCCGGGCGGCGGCGAGGGTGTTGATCCGCTCGGCCTGCCGCTGCGCCGAGTGGTGCTTCCAGAGCTTCGGCCAGGCGTGCGGCCGGTCGCGGAACTCGGGCAGCTCGGCGAGCGGGGTGCCGTCGGCACGGGTGGGCAGCACGGTGCAGGAGGTGGCGTCGAGGCCGAGGCCGACCACCTCGGCCGGGTCGATCCCGGCGGCGCGGACGGCGGCGGGCACGGCGGTGCGCAGCACCTCGACGTGGTCGGCCGGGTCCTGGAGCGCCCAGCCGGGCGGCAGTGCCGGCCCGCCGGGCAGCCGCTCGGTGAGCACGCCGTGCCGGTGCGCGTGCACCGCGCTGCCCCGTTCGGCGCCGTCGGCCACGTCGACCACCACGGCCCGTCCGGAGAGCGTGCCGAGGTCCACCCCGACGACGTACCGGCCCACCCGCTGCTCCTCCCCTGAACTGGGAGGATCACGCTAGCCGGTCAGCGCAGCGGGCGCTTCAGGTGGTAGCGGTGCACCTCGGTGCTGCCCTGCACGTTGTTCACGTCCTCGGCGGCGGAGACCAGCTCCCAGCCCTCCCGGCCGACCCGGTTGAGGTGCGCGATCGCGGTGTCCCCGTACGCGGTCACGTCGGTGCGGGACCCCTCCGGGCCGTACCAGACGAACGTGACGTGGAAATTGCGGCCCTGCCCCTGATAGCGGCGGACCAGCAACGCGTACTCCCAGGCAACCATCCGTCCATTATCAACGGTGGCCGTGCGCGCCGGGAACACGGGTGGTGGCGGAACGGCGACAGTGCGGTGTCAGGCCGGCGCGCCCACCGCGGCCAGCTCGTCGGTGATCAGCGCGGCGAGCCGGTCGAGGCCCAGGTCGATCTGCTCCGGGGTGACCGCGCTGACCGACAGCCGCAGCGCGTTCACCGGTGTGCCGGCGTCGTAGAAGTGCGCCATCGGGGTCCAGAGCACGCCGTAGTTGCGGGCCGAGCGGTGCAGCAGCGCGTCGTCCACCCCGAACGGCACGGTGACCACCACGAAGAAGCCGCCGGCCGGGACGTTCCAGCGCACCGGCCCGCCGGGCGGGAAGCGGCGGGCCAGCCCGTCGGCCAGGTGCCGGAGGTTGCGGGCGTACGCGGCCCGCTCCCGGACGTTCGCGGCGACCAGCGAGCAGCCGTGGGCCAGCAGCGCGCCGCCGATCACCGCCTGGCTGATCGGCGAGGTGTTCACGGTGACCATGCTCTTGATCTTCGCGAGCTGGTCGGCGAGCGGGCCGACCGTGCCGTCGGAGCCGGCCACCCGCTGGTCGGCGACCACGTAGCCGACCCGGGCCCCGGGCAGCACGGTCTTCGCGAACGAGCCGAGGTAGACCACCCGGCGGCGGGTGTCCAGCGCCTTGAGGGTGGGCAGCCGCTCGGTGCCGGCGGCCGGGAAGAGGCCGTACGGGTTGTCCTCGATCAGCAGCAGCTCCTCCTCGGCGGCCAGGTCGAGCAGTCGCCGCCGCTGGGCCAGGTCCATGCTGACCCCGGAGGGGTTGGCGAAGTCGGGCATGACGTAGCAGGCGCGCGGGCGGAGCCCCTCGGCCCGGGCGCGACGCACCTGGTCGCGCAGGTCGGTCAGGTCGACGCCGGCCGGGCCGCCGGCGACCGGGCGCACCGGCAGGTCCACCAGGCGGGCCGCGCCGGTCAGCCCGACGTACGTGGGGGCGACGGCGAGCAGCACGTCCCGCGGCCCGGCCCGCAGCGCGCGCAGCACCAGGAACATCGCCTCCTGGCAGCCGACGGTCACCACGATCGCCTCCGGGTCGACGGTGAGCTGCTCGTCGACGGCGAGGTTGCGGGCGATGAGGTGGTGCACGACGCCCTTGGTCCGGCCGTACTGGAGCAGCGTCCGGTCGACCTGGACCGGGCTCAGGCCGAGGTCGTCGGCGAGGTGCCGGCGGAAGGTCTGCAGGTGCTCGGCCAGCACCGCCGAGTCGAAGAACTCCTCGTAGGGTCGGCCGGCGGCGAGCGACACCGCGTCGGGGTAGTGCTGCGCCACCTCGTTGAGGAAGTTCATCGAGTTCAACGCGGGGTCGTCCACGCTCGGGTGCAGGGCCGTGACGGCCAGGTCCACCGGCTCCACCGTCAGCCTCCGGTCCGGGTGCGCAGCTCGCGGGCGGCCGCCGGGTCGGCGCAGCCGCTGAGGATGAACGCGTCGCGCAGCTCGGCGGCGAGCAGCGCCAGGGCCGCCTCGGCGCCGGCGCGCCCGCCGGCCGCCAGCGCCCAGAGCAGCGGCCGGCCGACCAGCACGCCGGCCGCGCCGAGGGCGAGGGCGCGCAGCACGTCGGTGCCGCCGCGCACGCCGCTGTCCAGCAGCACCGCGCAGCGCTCCCCCACCGCGGCGACCACCTCGCGCAGCGCGGCCGCGCTGCCCGGCGCGCCGTCGAGCTGCCGGCCGCCGTGGTTGGAGACCACCACCGCGTCCACCCCGAGGTCCGCCGCGCGGACCGCGTCGCGGGGGTCCAGGATGCCCTTCACGAGCAACGGCACCGGGGTACGCTCCCGCAGCCAGGCCAGGTCCGCCCAGCTCAGCGCTGGGGCGAAGACCGCGCCGGTGTGCACGGCCACCGCGGACACCCCGGGGGTGCCCTGGTGGGCGAGGTCGTCCCGGCCGCCGGGCAGGTTCGCGGCGGTGACGTGCGGCGGCAGCGCGAAGCCGTTGCGCACGTCGCGCAGCCGCCGGCCGAGCACCGGCACGTCGACGGTCACCATCAGCCCGGCGCAGCCCGCGGCGAGCGCCCGGTCCAGCAGGTCCGCGACCATGGCGCGGTCGCGCAGCCAGTAGAGCTGGAACCAGACCGTGCCGCCGACCGCGGCGACCTCCTCAACGGGTGTGCTGGCCAGGGTGCTCGCCACGTAGGGCACGCCGGCCGCGCGGGCCGCCTCCGCGAGCCCCACCTCGCCGTCCGGGTGCAGCAGTTTCTGGTACGCCATGGGCGCGACCGCCACCGGCAGGGCGTACCGGCCGCCGGGCAGGGCCGCCTCGGTGGACGGGGTGTCCACCCCGGCCAGCATCCGGGGCAGCACCGCCACCCGGTCCAGCGCGGCCCGGTTCGCCGCGAGGGTGGTCTCGGTGCCGCTGCCTCCGGCCACGAAGTCCCACACCTCGGCGGGAAGCACGGCTCGGGCCAGCTCGGCGAAGTCGGCCAGGCTCGCGGGCGGCACGAACGCGGGAGCGACCGGCCCCCGCCCCGGCGCGGCCTGGTCCTCGACGGCCGTCGTCCGCGGATCAACCATGGTCCGGCCCACCCGCCGCCGTGCCGGCGGCCGACGCGGCCGGGGTGAGCCCGAAGCGGGCCCGCAGGAAGGCGGCCGCCTGCTCCTGCGCCCGCCGGCCGGCGTCGAACACCCCGGGCATGGCGAAGAAGCCGTGCACCATGCCGTCGTACCGGGTCGCCTCGGTGGGCACGCCGGCCTCGGCCAGCCGCTCGGCGTACCGCTCCCCCTCGTCGCGCAGCGGGTCGTGCTCGGCGGTGATGACCAGCGCCGGAGGCAGGCCGGAGAGGTCCTCGGCGAGCAGCGGCGAGGCGAGGGGGTGTGCGGCGTCGCCGGGGTCGGCCAGGTAGTGCTTCCGGTACCACTCGACCGAGTGCCGGTTGAACAGCAGCGGGTCCTCCGCACCGGTGGGCCCGCGGCCGGGCCGCTGGTCGGTGTTCGGGTAGACCAGCACCTGGGCGGCGAGCCGGGGACCGCCGTCGGCGCGGGCCAGCAGGGTGACCGCGGCGGCCAGGTTGCCACCGGCGCTGTCCCCGCCGACCGCCAGCCGGTCGGGGTCGACGCGGAACTCGTCGGCGTGCCCGGCCAGCCGGCGCAGCGCGGCGTGGCAGTCGTCCACGGCGGCCGGGAAGCGGTGCTCGGGGGCCAGCCGGTAGCCGACGGTCACCGTCTGGCAGCCGGCGAGGTTGACCAGCCGGCGGCAGATCCCGTCGGCGGTGTCCACGCTGCCCAGTGTCCAGCCGCCGCCGAAGAACCAGACCAGCGTGGGCAGCGGGCCGTTCCCGGCCGGCCGGTGGATGCGCACCGGCAGCGGCCCGTCCGGGCCGGGGACCTGCGTGTCGCGTACCTCCTCGACGGGCTCGACCGCGCCGGCGCCGGCGCGGATCGCGGCGAGGTCGGCGGCGCGGGCCTCGGCCAGGGTCTGGGTGTAGAGCGGCGCGGTGCCGGCGGCCGCCCGCGCGGCCCGCCACGCGATCACCTGCGGGTCGAGGGTCATCGGGCCTCCCCGGTGGTCACGAAGAGCTTGTCGATGCCGCGCAGGAAGAGGCTGCCGCTGTACGTGTAGGGCTGGCTGACGGCCAGCTCGGGGAAGCGGGCGAAGAGCCGGGGCAGGGCGAGCCGCCCCTCCAGCCGGGACACCGCCGAGCCGAGGCAGAAGTGCAGCCCGACGCCGAAGGCGAGCGAGGGCGGTCCGGCGCGGTGCGGGTCGAAGCGGTCCGGGTCGGGGAAGCGGGCCGGGTCGCGGTTGGCCGCGGCGATCAGCAGCAGCAGGTTCTCGTCCCGCCCGACCGCGACGCCACCCACCTCGGTGTCGTGCGGCGCGGCCCGGGCCAGGAAGTGCACCGGACTCTCCATCCGCAGGACCTCGTCCACGCAGCCCTGGGCCAGCGCGTCGTCGCCGGGCAGCGCGGCGACCACGTCCGGGTGGGCCAGCAGCAGCGGCAGGCCGTTGCTGAACATGTAGACGGTGGTGACGAAGCTGGCGTTGAACAGCACGATGAGATTGCTGATCAACTCTCCCTCGGTCAGGTCGACGCCGCCCGCGTCCAGCACCTCGACGAGCCCGCTGATGAGGTCGTCGGCGGGCTGCTTCCGCCGGTGGGCGAGCAGGTCCCGGTAGTAGCCGCGCAGCTCGTCGGCGGCCTGGTTGGCCCGGGCCAGCCGCTCCGGCGTCTTGCCGGCCACGTCCATGTACTCGTCGATCCAGTCGACCCGCTGCCGGTACCAGGCCAGGTCCGCCTCGGGCAGCCCGATGAACTCGGCCATCACCAGCGCCGGGACCGGGTACGCGAAGTCGGCCACGAAGTCCACCTCGGCGCCCTCCGCGCCGGCCTCGGCCATCCGGTCCAGGCGGTCCTCGACGATCCGGATGATCACCGGTTCCAGCGCGCCGAGCCGTCGCGGGGTGAACGTCCGGGCGAAGACCGCCCGCATCCGGGTGTGGTCCGGCGGGTTGACGAACATCATGGAGGTCAGGAAGGTGCGCAGGATCTCCTGGTCCTGCCAGTCGGGCGGGGCGCCCTTGTACCAGCCCGGGTCGCGCAGGACCTGGTCGACCAGGTCGTAGCCGCCGGCCACGGCGGTGATCGTGCTGTGCTCGGCCCGCTTCGGGACCGCGTTGATCGGCCCGTGCTCGTGCAGGGCCGCGTACCACGGGTACGGGTTCTGCCGGCCCTGCTCGCTGTACAGGCCGGTCAGGATCTCGTCGACGTCCACGGTTTCCTCCCCAGGAAAGACGGCGGGGGCGGCGTGGTGCCGACGCCGCCCCCGCCGGTGTCACAGACCGAGCAGTCGCAACGGCACGGCGTCGGCCATCGCCTGCGCGCCGGCGTCGTTCGGGTGGATGTGGTCCCCGGCGTCGTACGCCGGCAGCAGCCGGCTCGGGTGCGCCGGGTCGCGCAGCACGGCATCGAAGTCGATCACCCCGTCGAACTCCGCCCCGCCGGTGCCCCGCAGCCAGGTGTTGACCGCCTGCCGGGTGGCCTCCTTCTCCTCGGTCCACACCCCCGGACCGCCGTTGCCCTCGTACGGGGTGATGGTGCCGACCAGGCTGGTCAGGCCGCGCGCCTGGAGCTGCCGGTTGAGCTGGCGCAGCGAGGCGATGACGGCCTCCGCGCTGTCGCCGTTCATCCAGATGTCGTTGATGCCCAGGTGGGTGATGACGGTCCGCGCCCCGGTCTGCGGGAAGACGTCCTCGTTGAGCCGGGCCAGGGCGTTCGGGCCCAGCTCGTAGTAGCCGGGGAAGCCGCCCGCGCCGGGCTCGGTGCCCTCGTGGTTGAGCCGGTTGCCGGCGAGGCTCAGGTTGAGCACGCCCGGGGTGCGCACCTCGGGGCGGGCGTCGATGAGCCGCTCGGCCAGCAGGTCCGGCCAGCGCCGGTCGGCGTTGACCGTGCTGCCGTTGCCGTCGCCGATCGAGTCGCCGAGGACGACCACCGAGCCGGGGCTGAGCCGGCGTTCCACGTCGATGCCGGAGAGGAACATCCAGCAGCAGTTGGGCCGGATGGTGAAGCCGGCGCCGCCGGCCGCGGTGGTGAGGTCGGTGGCGCCGATGAAGTTGGTGACCCGCGACTGGCCGTGGAAGGTGACCGGGCCGGTGAGCACCGGGAAGTAGAGGGTGACGACCAGGTCCTCCTGCTCCGCCACCGGGTAGGCGAGCGGGTCGCTGACCAGCTCGGCGCCCTTGTTGATGGTGGCCGAGGAGGCGCCCTGGAAGGTCAGTTCCCGGACGCTGGCCGGGTCGATGTCGGACAGGTCGTCGGCGGTGGCGGTGTTGGGCCGGGCGACGGTGGCGTGGCCGACCTTGACGGCCTGCTCGCCGTAGAGGTTGGTCAGCCGGACCCGGAGCCGGTCGCCACCGACGGTGGTCTGCACCGGCATCCGGATGCTCTGGTTGTTCAGACCGGTGTTGGTCAGGCCGACGGTGTTCCCTCGGGTCACCGCGGCGGCCCAGGTCCCGGCCCACTCCGCGCGCCCGTGCCGGGCGCCGTCGGTGTCGGTGGGGCCGGCGCTCGCGGTGACCGCGGGGGTGCCGGCGATCAGCAGCGTTGCGGCGGACGCTATGACGTGCCATCTCTTCGGGGTCGGCATTGATCTCCCATCGTTGGCAGCCCCGGGCGCGGCGCGATCGGCGCCGCCGCCGGGCGATGGACCGGAAACTAACCGTCGACGGTGACGAGCGTCAATCAACCAAATTGACATGATCAAATGTCTTCGGGGGGCCACCGAACGCCGTTCGGGCGCTGTCCTCTCCGGACTCCGGCTGCCTAGGCTCGGCGGTGGCGGCGGTGCGGTCGCCGGCCCCGGCACCTGCCGTCGCGTCCCGGCTCCGACCTGCCCGGACACCGCTTTCGGACCACGATGGGGGCTGCCCGATGACCGACCGGCCGAACTACGTGCACGAGGCGCTGGACCTGTTCGCCGGGTTCGGCGACCGGGAGGCGCTCGTCGGCGGGGGTCGCCGGCTCACCTACCCGGAGGTCGCCGCCGAGGTGCGCGGCCTGGCCGCGGCGCTGCTGCGGCACGGCGTACGCCCCGGGGACGCGGTGCTGGTGATGCTCGGCAACACCCTGGAAGGGCCGCTGCTCCAGCTCGCGCTGCACCTGCTCGGCTGCCGGAGCATGTGGGTCGCCCCGGTCACCTCCCGGCGGGAGGTCGACGAGTTCGTCGGGCTGGCCCGCCCGGACGCCTTCGTGCACGACCCGCGGGATCCGCTCGGCGCGCGGATCGCGGGCGGGCTGAGCGGCGTACCGGTGCTCTGCCTCGGGCCCGGCGGCGCGGGGCCGGACCTCACCACCACCGACGGCGAGCCGGCCGCCCCGCCCGGGGCGGCGCCGGCGCCGGAGTCGTTCCTGCAGACCAGCGGCACCACCGGCACGCCGAAGCTGGTGCACCACCGGGAGAGCTTCTACCGGCAGATCCTCGCCCTGGCCGCCGACTTCCGGGCGGCCGGCTTCCCGTTGCTGCGGCACCTGTCGCACTCGCCGATGTGGCTGGCCAGCGGCCAGATCACCACGCTGTTCAACCTGTTCACCGGCGGGGTGCTGTTCCTGCGCGAGCAGTGGGAACCGGCGACGTTCATCCGGACCGTCGACCGCGAGAAGCTGACCTCCACCTTCGTCACCCCGCCGATGCTCTACGAGGTGCTCGACCACCCGGACCTCGACGGCGCCGACTTCTCGCACATGTTCATGTTCAACGTGGGCGCCGGGCCCGCCGCGCCGGCCCGGCTGCGCCAGGCGATCGCCCGCTTCGGCCCGTGCCTGCGCATCGTGTACGGGCTCAGCGAGGCCGTGGTGATCTGCGCCCTGCCCGGGCTCACCGAGGACCCGGAGCACCCGGAGCGGCTGCGCTCCTGCGGCCGGCCGTACGGGGACGTGGCCGTGGAGATCCGCGACGCCGACGGCCGGGTGCTGCCGTCCGGGGTGGACGGCGAGGTGTGGGTCCGCACGAAGCTCAGCTTCGCCGGCTACCACGGGCAGCCCGAGCTGACCGCCGAGACGCTTGTCGACGGCTGGGTCCGCACCCGCGACATCGGCCACCTCGACGCCGACGGCTACCTCTACCTGGTCGACCGGCTCCAGGACCGGATCCTCACCCGGCAGCGCAGCTGGCCGATCTACTCCCGGCCGATCGAGGACGTGCTCGCCGGCCACCCCGAGGTCCGCGCCGCCGCGGTGATCGGCGTGCCCGACCCGGTGGCCGGGGAACTGCCGCACGCGTACGTGGTGGCGGCGCCGGGGGCGGCGGTCACCGGGGAGGAGCTGATCGCCCTGGTCACCCGGGAGCTGAGCGACACCTGGGCGCCCGGCGCCGTGGAGTTCCTCGACGCGCTGCCGCTGAACCGCTCCGCCAAGGTCGACAAGCGCGCGCTGCGCGCCCGGTACGCCGCCGCCCACCCGACCGACCCCGAGTCGGTGGGGACGGCCATCGGCAGCCCGGCGTGACCCCGCGCCGGGAGCTCTACACCCTGGTCGGCGCCGACCTGCTGTCCAACCTGGGCACCCGGATCTCGGTGGTGGCCATCCCCTGGCTGGTGTTGGAGACGACCGGCAGCCCGACCCGGATGGGCCTGGTCGCGGCGGCGGAGACGCTGCCGTACATGCTCTCCAGCGCGCTGGCCACCCCGTGGGCGGACCGCTTCGGGGTACGCCGTACCTCGGTCGCGGCGGACGCGGGCAGCGCGGCGGTGATGGCCGTGGTGGCGCTGGCGCCCTGGCTGGGGTTCGGCACGCTCCTGGTGCTGGTCGCGGTGGCGGGCGGGCTGCGCGGGATCGGCGACCGCGTCAAGCACGTGCTGTTCAAGCCGGCCGCCGAGCGGGCCGGGGTGCCGCTGATCCGGCTCACCTCCGCCTACGACGGGCTGGCCCGGGGCATGACGCTCTTCGGTGCCGTGCTCGGCGGGCTGCTCATCGACTGGGTGGGGGTGACCCGGGCGATCTGGATCGACGCGGCCACCTTCGCGGCCTGCGCGCTGCTGATCGGCCTGCTGGTCCGCCCGCCCGCGCCGGCGCACCCGGCGCCCCGGGAGAGCTACCTGCGGGCGCTGCGTGGCGGCTTCGCCTACCTGCGCACCGACCGGACCCTGCTGACCATGCTCATCGTCGTCTCCGCGTCGAACATGTTCGCCAACGCCAGCGTCGCCGTCTGGATCCCGCTCTGGGTGGACCGGGTGCTCGGCGACCCGGCCGGGTTCGGCCTGCTGCTAGGGGTGTTCTCCGCCGGCGCGCTGCTCGGCAACCTGCTGTTCACCGTGGCCGGGACCCGGCTGCCCCGGCGGGCGACGTTCGCGCTGGGGCTGGCGCTCAGCGGCGCGCCCCGGCTGCTCGCCCTGGCGCTCAGCGACGACCTCGTGGTGGTCCTCGTCGTGACGTTCGTGTCCGGGATCGCCATCGCGGCGGTGAACCCGCTGCTCGGCGCGGCCCTCTACGAGCGGGTGCCGGAGTCGTTGCAGACCCGGGTGCTGGGCATCTCCGGCTCCGTGGCCTTCCTGGGCCTGCCGATCGGGGCGCTGCTCGGCGGCTGGTCGGTGGCGGTGCTCGGGCTGACCCCGGCGCTGCTGGTGATGGCGGTGGCCTGCCTGGTGCTCACCGTGGCGCCGCTGCTGGTGGCCCGCCCGCCGGCCGACCGGCCCGCGGCGGAACCCGTGGTGCCCGCCCCGGCGGGCGGGGCGGTCAGCGGTAGCTGAGTTGCACGACGCCGTTGCCGAACCGCCGCTCGGTGATGAGGTCGAGGTCGATGCGGGTGCCAGGTGGGAAGAGCGGCCGGCCCGCGCCGAGCACGACCGGGACGACGTAGAGCCGCCACTCGTCGACCAGGCCGTGCCTGGCGAACGCGGCGGCCAGCTCGGCGCCGCCGAGGGCCATGTCGCCGCCCGGCTGCTCCTTGAGCGCGCGCACCTCCTCGGGGACGACCTCGCGCACCACGGTGGCGTTCCAGTCGGCGCGCTCCAGGGTCCGCGAGTAGACGAGCTTCGGCATGTCGCGCCAGATACCGGCGAACTCCCGCATCGGCGCGTCGTTGGCCGGGTCCTGGTCGGCGGTGGGCCAGAAGGCCGCCATCAGCTCGTAGCTCCGCCGGCCGTCGAGGAAGGCGGACATGCCGCGCAGCTCGTCGTTGAAGTGCCGGTGCAGCTCGTCGTCGACCCGGTGCCAGCTCAGGTCGCCGCCGAGCCCCTCGAAGTAGCCGTCGAGGGAGACCGACATGGCGACGATGATCCTGCGCATCTGAGACCAATCTCGTTCGCGGACGTGCCGCCAGTCTGCCAGGATCTCCCGCCGTGCAGGGGGAACAGGTGACCGCGTTGCTGGCCGAGCTCCGCGCGGCCGGGCTGCGGGCCTGGTGGCCGGCGGCTGGGCGGTGGACGCCCTGGTGGGCCGCGTGACCCGCCCGCACGGGGACCTCGACCTCGCGGTGGACGCGGCCCAGCAGGCCGAGCTGCCGGCGCTGCTCGGGCGGCTCGGCTTCACGACCCCGGTGGACTGGCTGCCGGTCCGGGCCGAGCTGACCGCGCCCGACGGGCGCACGGTCGACCTGCACCCGGTGGCGTTCCGCCCCGACGGCAGCGGGGCGCAGGCCGGGCTCGCGCCCACCCGGTGAGCGGACGGGCCTCCGGTGTCGGTGGGCCGGCGTATGGTCGGCGCATGGCGACCTGGGACGACGTACGACGCATCGCGCTCGCCCTGCCGGAGACCACCGAGCGTGGTTCCTACGACGGCCTGCCCGCCTGGCGGGTCCGCGACAAGTCCTTCGTCTGGGAGCGCCCGCTGCGCCGCGCCGACCTCGACGCGCTGGGCGACACCGCGCCCGACGGGCCGATCCTCGGCGCGCAGGTGCCCGACCTGGGCGCCAAGGAGGCGCTGGTCGCCGACGATCCCGAGGTCTACTTCACCACGCCGCACTTCGAGGGTTACCCGGCGGTGCTGGTCCGGCTCGACCGGATCGGCGTCGAGGAGCTGACCGAGCTGGTCACCGAGGCGTGGTACGCGCGCGCCCCGAAGCGGCTCGCGGCCGCCCACCGGGCGGAGGCCGGATGACCGGGCTGGCCGGGATCGTCTTCGACATGGACGGCACGCTGATCGAGTCGCACGAGGTGGTGCCGGCGGCCTACCGGGCGGCGGTGCTGGCCGGCGGCGGGCCGGAGCGCACCGACGCCGAGGTCATCGCGGGCTACTCGCTCGGCTCGCCGGCCGACCTGCTGACCCACCTGCTCGGACGGCCGGCCACCGACGCGGACCTGGGCGCCTACCACGACCACCTGGCCGCGCTCGCCGAACGGGTCAGCGTCTACCCCGGGGTCGCCGAGGTGCTCGCCGAGGTCAGCGTCCGGGTGCCGGTGGGCCTGTTCACCGGCGCGAGCCACCGCGCGGCCGAGATCCTGCTCGACCGGGTCGGCCTGCTCGGCCGCTTCCGGGTCGTCCTCGGCGGGGACCAGGTGCCGCGCCCCAAGCCGGCGCCGGACGGCGTCGAGCTGGCCTGCCGGCGGCTGGGCGTGGCACCGGGCCGCGCCGCGTACGTGGGTGACTCGCCGCTGGACCTGCGGGCCGCCCGGGACAGCGGCGCGGTGGCGGTGGCCGCGGCCTGGGGCCACCAGTACGACCCCGCGGAGGCGGCCGACGTCAGCGCGACCCGGCCGGGGGATCTGCTGGCGCTGCTGGGTTGAGGGCGGCGTCCACCGCCGCCACCGGGGAGTCGGCGTGGACCGGCCCGGGCACCGGGTCGCCGTGGGCGTCGACGATCCGCCAGCCGCCGAGCACCACCACCGGGATGCCGCCGCGCCGCAGGGCCAGCGCCACCTCGCTGAGCGTCCCCCAGGAGCCGCCCACGGCGATCACCGCGTCCGCGCTCCACACCAGGATCGCGTTGCGGGCCTGCCCCATGTTGGTCACCACCGAGGCGGACAGCTCGACCGGGGCCGGGCCGGTGCCGTCGTCGGGGCGTATCCCGATGACCAGGCCGGCGTGGTCGCTTACGCCGGCGGCGACCGCGGCCATCACCCCGCCGCCCCCGCCGCAGAGCACGGTCACGCCCCGCTCGGCCAGCAGCTCCCCCACCCGCCGGGCCTGCGCCAGTTCCGCCGGCGTCGCCTCCGCCGGCCCGCACACCGCCACCTGCACGCGCATCCTCCCATTCGGGCCGTCCGCCGGGCGATTGTCGCCCCGCCACGCCGGTCGGCAGAGCGATCTCGGGACCGGGTGATCGCGCGGGTGACGCGGCGCGGGCGGCGCCGCTGACGGGGCAGCGCATCGATCGACGTACCGCTAGTCTCTGCGCCACAGGCAATACCCGCGGCCTCACGGGGGAGGCTGGTGCCGCATGGGCAGCGGGGACCGGTGAACCGATCCTCCTGGACCCACCACGACAGGCGTGGGTCCTCGCTGCGTGCCTTCGACCCCCTCTGTGGCGACGTCCGTCGGCACCGCGCCGACGGGCCGGCGTGTGTCGCCGGCACCGAGACCAGAGGAAAGAGGAGCATGCCTTCCACCCGAAACCGTCGCGCCAGGACGGCGGCGCTGCTCGCCGGCGTCCTGGCGGCGAGCATGATCAGTGGCGGGTCCGCCCAGGCGGTCAGCGGCGTCAGCCCGGTACCGGCGGGCAGCTACCTGTTCACCGCCAAGATTCAGAACGATGTGCGGGCCTGCTCCGCCGCACTTGTCGAACCGACCTGGGTGATCACCACCGCCAGTTGTCTCGCCGAGCCGGGCCAGCCCGTCGTCGCCGGGGCGCCGAGCCGACCCACCACCGTCACGGTCGGCCGGTCGGACCTGAGCGCCGCCGGGGGGCACGTCCTGGCCGTCACCTCGGTGATTCCCCATCCGTCCCGCAACGTCGTGCTCGCGCAGCTCGAACAGGCGGCGGCCGGCGTCGCGCCGGTCTCCCTGGGCGCGGCGCCCACCGTGGGAGAGGAACTGCTGGCCGTCGGCTTCGGTCGCACCGCCACCGAGTGGGTGCCGAACAAGCTGCACGGCGGGACGTTCGCCGTCACCGGCGTCGGGGCGGAAACCCTCGCCATCGACGGCAGCGGCACCTCGGCCAGCCTCTGCAAGGGCGACGCGGGTGGCCCGCTGCTCCGGGTCGGCACGCAACCGGCCCAGTTGGTCGCCCTGCACGACAGTTCCTGGCAGGGCGGATGCCTCGCGGAGACGGACACCCGGCGCACCGCCACCGAGGTCCGAGTCGACGGCCTGGCCGGCTGGATCGCCGAGAGCACCAGCAACAACTACGTCGCGCTGTCACCCGGCGGCACGCTGCTGGACACCCGCAACGGCACCGGCACCACCGCCGGGCCGCGGACCGCGGGCAGCACCACCGACTTCCAGGCACTCGGCGTGGCCGGCGTCCCGGCGACGGGGGTGAGCTCGGTCCTCGTCGACGTGACCGCGATCAGCCCGACCGCCAACGCCTACCTCACCCTGTTCCCGCAGGGATCCGCCCGCCCGGCGTCGTCCTCCGTGAACGCCTCCATCGGTGAGACCATCTCCACCACCCAGGTCGTCAAGGTGGGCCCCACCGGCAAGCTCTCCCTCTTCCACAGCGGCGTCAGCACGCACGTCATCATCGACGTGCACGGCTACTTCGCCACCAGCGGCGGTGGTGGGCTCATCGCCGTGCCGCACACCCGCGTGGTCGACACGCGCAACGGCACCGGCACCACCGCGGGCACCGTCCCGGGCGGCGGCTCCCGCACCTTCACCCTGACCGGCGGTGTGATCCCGAGCGGGGCGACCAGCGCCTTCCTGGACGTCGCCGTCGTCGGCGCGACCGGCGGCGGTTACCTGAGCGCGTATCCGGCGGGCGGCACCGCCGACCCGACCAGCGTGCTGGACTACGTCAGCGGGATCACCTCCCAGGGCGTCGCCGTCAAACTCTCCGCCAGCGGAGCGGTCACGTTCGTCAACCGGGGCCCTGCCGTGCACCTGGTGATCTCGGTGCAGGGCTACGTCACCGCCGATCCGGCGGTCGGCACGGACCTGCGGCCCACCTCGGCCATCCAGGTGGTCGACACCCGGGCCAACGGCGGGTCACCGCTCAAGGCGAAGGATGCGCTGTACGTCCAGCTGACCGGCCCCACCGGCATTCCGCTGAACGCGATGGGCGGTGCCCTCATCTCGGTCACCACGGTCGGCCCGACCGGGAGCGGCTACCTGACGGTGGAGCCCGACGGCCTCTTCGCGTCCACCCCGGAGGGACCGGTCGTGACCAGCCAGTCCGTGGCGAACTTCGCCGCCGGCCAGCACGCCCGGACCACCATGGTGATGACCGAGGTGGCCCGGGACGAAGGGCGTTTCGACGACTTCGGCAAACCCGGCAGGATCAGGATCCTCAACGTCAGCAGCGGCACGGTCCACGTCATCGTGACCCTGCACGGTTGGTTCAACGCGCCGCCCCGCGCCGGCGTCTGACCAGGGCAGACAGACCCGCCGCCGCCCCGCCCCGGTCCGGGGCGGGGCGGCGGACCGCTTTCCCCCACTCGAAGGCTCCGCTAGCCTGCCGGACATGCCATCGACGCTCACCGAAGCAACGGACCCGTGGTGTCTGCGCCCGGGTGAGGCCGGGGATCTGCTGCGGGGGCATCCGTGGCGGCGGTTCGTGGTGCTGGGCGACAGCGTCGCCGAGGGCATGTGCGAGCCGGTCGACGGCTACTCCGACCTCCAGTGGGCGGACCGGATCGGCGCCGAGCTGCGCGCGGTGCGGCCTGAGCTGGAATACCTGAATCTGGGGCGGCGCGGCCTGCGGGCGCACGAGGTGCGGGCGACCCAGTTGGCGCCGGCTCTGGAGTTCGCGCCCGACCTGGCGCTGGTGGTGTGCGGCGGCAACGACGCGTTCCGCACCGCGTACGAGCCGGAGGCCGTGGACGCCGAGCTGACCGCGATGGTCACCGCGCTCCAGGGCGCCGGGGCGGACGTCATCACGGTCGGCATGTTCGACGTGTCGCACAGCCCGGCCGTGCCGGCCCCGCTGCGAGCCGGCCTCCGTGAGCGGATGCGTCAGCTTTCCTCCCACACCGCGCGGGTGGCGGAACGGCTCCGCACGCTGCACGTGCACCTGACCGACCACCCGCTCGTCGCGGATGCGTCGTTGTACAGCAGCGACGGCCGGCACGGCAGCGCCCGCAGCGACGCGATCGCCACCGCGGAGACCCTCCGGGTGCTCGGCGCCCACGTGCGGGCGACCGCCGGGCCGGCGGGGTGAGCGGCTGGTCAGTGCGACCGGCCGGCCTGCCCTACAGTCGTCGACACCCGTCGACCGGAGGATCCGCACGGCGCAGCACGAGACGACAGGCTTCCGGACCTCTCCGGTACGGATGACCGGACTGCTGCTGCTGATCGGTGCCGCGGCCTGGGTCATCGCCCAGACCGTGTTCGCCGTGATGGCCCGGCGGCCACCGACCGACCTGTCCGACACCCTCGCCAAAGGCCCTGCGCGCGGCACTCGCCCGCCCGGCTGGGTGTCGATCAAGAGGTTTGGGTCAGGAACCGGGCTCCG
>NZ_JBSSLX010000127.1:0-16840 GCF_053890995.1 Micromonospora sp. I033
CGGGGCTGCCGTTGCCGTCCACCACCACGAAGCTGCCGTACTCCGGCAGGGTCCGGTACGCGGTGGCCGCCGCGCTGAGCCACTGCATGCTCTCGTGGTCGGTGCCGCGCCGCTCGATCCGCCGGTACGCCTCCACCGGGTCCACGGTGAGCAGGATGGTGACCCGGGGCGGCGGGAAGACGCGGTAGCCGGCCCGGGCCAGCCGCTCCCAGCGCTGGCCGCCGTGCGCGCGGATGCTGGCGTACTGGCAGGCGGACCAGCGGTCCATCACGGCCGTCCGGCCGGTCACCAGGCAGCTGATCAGCGCGAGCGCGATGGCCAGCCAGCGGAGCACGGACTCCACGGCGAGCAGCCCGTTGCGCCCGACGAGCCGCTGCGCGTCCGGCCGGCCGAGTCGCTGGGCCACCCGGCCGAGCCAGCGGCGACCGCCGGCGTTGCGGTGGTAGGTGGCGGGGTGGCCCGCGGCGGTGAGCGCCTCGGCGAGCCGGTGAGCCTGGGTGGTCTTGCCCGATCCGTCGATGCCGATCAGGGCGACGGCGCGCAGTCGGGCCCCGCCGCGCCGCACCCGCAGTGACCTGGCCACCCTGACGAGGCTATCCGACCCGCGCTCACCTTCGGCGGTTTGTCCACATCTGTCCCCCGCATGGCAGGCCGCGCCCGCAACAGGTGTGGCCGACCCGTTCGCCGGGTACGCAACTTCATTCCCACCGCCACCTACGACGACGGGAGACCCAGATGGCCGAGCGCGGGGACGAGACCCTGGTGCACACGCTGAAGAAGGTCGCCGCCGTGCTCAAGCAGTCCGAGATCCCCTTCGCGCTGGGCGGCAGCTTCGCCGTGTACGCCCACGGCGGCCACTCCAGCGACCACGACGTGGACTTCCTCATCCGGCAACAGGACGTCGACCGGGCCCTGGACGCCCTGGTCGAGGCCGGCTTCACCGCCGAACGCCCGCCCGAGGACTGGCTGGTGAAGGTCTACGACGAGGGCCGCATGGTGGACCTGATCCACCGGCCGATCGAGACCCCGGTGACCGAGGAGACCTTCGCCGACACCATCGTGCGGCCGGTCGACGCCATCCACATGCCGGTGCTCTCGGCCAGCCAGCTCATGGTGCACAAGCTGCTCAGCTTCTCCCAGCACTACTGCGACTTCGCCCGGGCCCTGCCGCTCGCCCGCTCGCTGCGGGAACAGATCGACTGGGAACGGGTACGGAAGGAGACGCAGCACTCGCCGTACGCCGAGGCGTTCCTGGTGCTGCTCGACCGGCTGGACGTGCTGCCCGGCGGCGCGACCGGAGGAAGGGAGACACCGTGACCGAGCACCACGGCGGCGGGCCGCCCGACGAGTACGTCGAGGCGGAGATCCAGAGCATGCTGGCCGAGGACCCGGACGTCGCCGAACAGGGCATCACCGTGGTGCGCCGCGAGCGCGGGCTGGTGCTCTACGGCGAGGTGGAGAGCCCGCACCGGCGGGAGGAGATCCTGCGCCGGGTGGCCGAGCGCTTCCCGGACCTGCCGATCACCAGCGACATCGGGGTGATCCGCACGCAGGCGCCCACCCAGGTCGAGGAGCTGCCGTGAGGGAGGTTCGATGGTGATCCGCATCGCCGCCGTCGGCGACGTGCACCTGGACGAGGACGTGGTCGGCCGGTTCCGGCCCGCTCTGGAGGAGTTGCCCGACTGCGCCGACGTGCTGCTGCTCGCCGGGGACCTGACCCGGCACGGCACCGAGTCCGAGGCGCGCTGCGTGGCGCAGGAGTTCGGCGACCTCGGCGTACCGGTGATCACCGTGCTCGGCAACCACGATCACCAGTGCGACCAGGTGCCGCAGGTGGTGAAGGTGCTGGAGGACGCCGGGATCACCGTGCTGGAGGGGACCGGGACCGTGCTGGAGTGCGCCGGCGGGCGGCTCGGCGTGGCCGGGGTGAAGGGCTTCGGCGGCGGGTTCGCCGGGCGGTGCGCCAGCGACTTCGGCGAGCCGGAGATGAAGGCGTTCGTCCAGACCACCAAGGAGAGCTCGGACGCCCTCGGCGCGGCGCTGCGAGGGCTTGACTGCGACCTGCTGGTGGCGCTCACCCACTACTCCCCCGTACCGGACACGCTCGCCGGCGAACCGCTGGAGATCTACCCGTTCCTCGGCTGCTACCAGCTCGGCCAGGCGATCGACTCGGCGCCCACCGCGCTGGCCCTGCACGGGCACGCCCACCACGGCACGGAGCGCGGCACCACCCCGGGCGGGGTGCGGGTCCGCAACGTCGCGCACCCGGTCATCAAGCAGGCCTACAGCGTCTTCCACCTCGGAGATCATCTGGTCTGAGAAGCAGGTTTCCCGGATCCGACGGACGGGTATCCAGCCGCCATGGAGCTGATTCTCTGGATTCTCGCAGTCGTACTGGTGGTCGCCGGCATCCTCGCGCTGTTCCGCCGGCAGATCCTGTGGGGCATCGTCCTCATCATCGTCGGCCTGCTGGTCGGCCCGGGCGGCGTCAGCATCTTCAACAATTAGCGCCTCCTCCCACCACCCCTGACCCGCCGGGGTCGTCGGGCCCGAAAGCTCCGTCCTCCCAGACAGGGGCCTTTCGGTTCCGGCGACCCCGGCGCCGTGCTACGCCGAGCCGTTTGTCCGCCGCGCGGCGCGGGCATCCGGTGGTATGACGATCGCGGGAAGCGTCCGGCGGATCCGCCGCGGGCGGACCTGGTGGGCCCTGCTGGGCTTCGGTGCCGCGGTGACCGTCGCGGCGGCCGTCGGCGCGCTCGGGGTGCGGGGCACCCAGGAGGAGTACGCGAGCCTCGAACAGCCCGCGTGGGCACCGCCGTCCTGGCTCTTCGGGCCGGTCTGGACCGTGCTCTACGCGCTGATCGCGGTGGCCGGCTGGCTGGTCTGGCGGCGGGCCGGCTGGGGGCCGGCGCTGGGCGCCTGGGTCACCCAGCTGGTGTTGAACGCGATCTGGACCCCGCTCTTCTTCGGCGCCGGCCGCTACGGGCTGGCGTTCGCCGACATCGTGCTGATGTGGCTGGCCATCGGGGTCACCGTGGTGCTGTCCTGGCGGGTGTCCCGGCCGGCCGCGCTGCTCCTGATGCCCTACTGGGCCTGGGTGACCTTCGCGGGCGCGCTCAACCTCGCCATCTGGCGGCTCAACGGGTGAGGGGCGCGGGGCGGTCGGCCCCGCGCCGCACCTCCGGTCAGCAGCGGGGAACGCTCGGGATGTAGCCGTCGTAGCCGGTGTAGACGTACGCGTCGGAGATGTATCGGCCGGAGCCGATCCGGTCCCAGATCGAGCTGGTGCCGTAGGTGCCGGTGACCGTGGTGCCGCTGGTCTGGCAGTAGATGGTCACCCGGGTGCCGTCGGCGACCGAGCCGACCGCGCTGTAGCCGGTGCCCGGGCCGGAGCGCACGGTGAGGTCGGCGCCGGCGGTGTTCACCGTGCCCGCCCCGGTGTTCGAGCCGGAGCAGCCGTTGTCGCTGGTGTAGGTCTTGGTGCCCCAGTAGAGGGCGAGCGCCCCGTTGAACCGGACCTGGATGTCGTTGCCGGAAAGCCGCTGCTCGTAGTGCAGGTGCGGGCCGGTCGAGCCGCCGGTGCTGCCCACGTAGCCGATCACCCGGCCGTAGCCGACGGTCTGCCCGACCGAGACGTTGAAGCTGCTCAGGTGGGCGTAGTAGGTGGTGTAGCCGTTGCCGTGGTCGATCCGGACGTACTTGCCGTAGCTGGTGCCGCCGAGGTCGGTCACCCGGTCCACGGTGCCGGGAGCGCTGGCCACCACCGGGTCGCCGAGGTCGTCGGTGCGGTTGAAGTCGATGGCGTAGGCCGGGCTGTGGTCGGACCGGGTCTGGCCGGACCAGGACTGGTTGCAGGGGAACGGAACCTTGAACGTCGGCGCGGCCATGGCCGGCGCCGCCGGCACCAGGGCCACGAGGACGGCCGCCACCGCCGCGAGGCTGAACCAGCGCTTGCGCATCCATTGCCTCCTATGTTGAAAGTTTTCGATCCGATAGAGACAGGGTGGCAGAAAGTTCCATCGATGGGAAGGGCTCCACCACCTCGGTGCCAGCGGAGCGTGGGAGCGCGCCCACAGCCGGTGAGCGGGTTTCCGGATTGTTACCGGGCCGTGTCCGGCAGGGGGTGGACCGGACGCGATGCAAGCGCTTACATGTGGGGACGACCATCGGACCGGCGCGGGTTCGGTTCCCCCACGCGCCGGCAAGGAAGGAGATCGGCATGGCGTTTGCCAGATCGCGCCAGGCTCTCGCGATCGCCGGCGTTCTGGGGCTGGCGCTCGGCGTCACCGCCTGCGGCACCGGCAACGACAAGAAGAGCAGCAAGGCGAGCTCCGCCGAGTGCGCGGCATACGAGAAGTACCAGGGTCACGACGGCAAGAAGGTCACGATCTACTCGTCGATCCGCGACATCGAGGCC
This sequence comes from Micromonospora sp. I033, assembly GCF_053890995.1. Lineage (NCBI taxonomy): Bacteria > Bacillati > Actinomycetota > Actinomycetes > Micromonosporales > Micromonosporaceae > Micromonospora > Micromonospora sp. I033. The sequence goes on from NZ_JBSSLX010000127.1 coordinate 4,418, forward strand.
GACCGCCTGGACCAGTCCTGGAAGCAGTTCGAGGACTGCACCGGCATCGACATCGACCACGAGGGCTCCGGCGAGTTCGAGGCCCAGCTGGGCGTCCGGGTGGACGGCGGCAACGCCCCCGACCTGGCCTTCATCCCGCAGCCGGGTCTGCTCAAGCGGTTCGTCGACTCGGGCAAGATCAAGGAGGTCGGCGCCGACACCAAGGCCATGGCCGAGCAGAACTTCACCCCCGACTGGCTGAAGTACAGCACCGTCAACGGCAAGCTCTACGGCGTGCCGCTGGGCTCCAACGTCAAGTCGTACGTGTGGTACTCGCCGAAGACCTTCAAGGACAAGGGCTGGTCCGTCCCGACCACCTGGGACGAGCTGATCGCCCTCAGCGACAAGATCGCGGCGAGCGGCACCAAGCCGTGGTGCGCGGGCATCGAGTCCGGTGACGCCACCGGCTGGCCGGCCACCGACTGGATCGAGGACGTGCTGCTGCGCACCCAGGGGGTGGAGGTCTACGACCAGTGGACCACCCACGGCATCCCGTTCAACGACCCGAAGGTCGCCGACGCGGTCGACAAGGCCGGCACCATCCTCAAGAACGAGAAGTACGTCAACGGCGGCTTCGGCGGCGTGAAGAGCATCGCCACCACCTCCTTCCAGGAGGCCGGCACGCCGATCACCACCGGCAAGTGCGCCATGCACCGCCAGGCGTCCTTCTACGCCAACCAGTGGCCGGAGGGCACCAAGGTGGCCGAGGACGGCGACGTCTTCGCGTTCTACTTCCCGGCCGTCGACCCGGCCAAGGGCAAGCCGGTGCTGGGCGCCGGTGAGTTCGTCTCGGCCTTCGCGGACCGTCCCGAGGTCCAGGCGGTGCAGACCTACCTGGCCTCCGGCGAGTACGTCAACAGCCGCGCCAAGATCGGTGACTGGCTGTCGGCGAACAAGAAGCTCGACATCAACAACGTCCCGAACCCGGTGGACAAGCTCTCCGTCCAGATCCTCCAGGACCCGAAGACCGAGTTCCGGTTCGACGGTTCGGACCTGATGCCGGCCGCGGTCGGCGCGGGCACCTTCTGGAAGGGCATGGTCGACTGGATCAACGGCAAGGACACCACCACGGTGCTGAGCGGCATCGAGGGCAGCTGGAAGTGATTTGAGACGGTGGCCCGGTCCGCGACGCGGACCGGGCCACCGCCCGCAACCGAACCCTTGAGGGAGGGTCGATGGAGTTCGACTTCGCGGCGGAACAGCCGAAGTTCCTCATGCTGATGTACGGGCTGATCGCTTTCGTCGCGGTGGTGGGCGGGCTGCTCCTGCTCCTCGACGTGGTGCCGGCCTGGTTCGCCCGCCGTCGGGAGGAGAGGCTGGTCGCCGCCGTGGCGAGCGGCGCGACCCTGCCCCGCCGGCGCAAGCCGCGGGAAGGCCTGATCGCGCTCTTCTTCCTGTTGCCGACAGTGCTGTTCCTCGTCGTCGGGCTGGTGGTGCCGGCGATCCGGACCGCCCTCCTCTCGTTCATGGACAAGGACAGCAGCAACTGGGTGGGCCTGGCCAACTACAGCTGGATGTTCTCCGAGGACTCGATCGTCCGGGTGCTCATCAACAGCCTGGTCTGGGTGCTGCTGGTTCCGCTGGTGGCCACCGCGTTCGGCCTGATCTACGCCGTCCTCGTGGACAAGGCCCGGTTCGAGGCGGTCGCCAAATCCCTGATCTTCCTGCCGATGGCGATCTCGTTCGTCGGCGCCGCCATCATCTGGAAGTTCGTCTACGCGTACCGGGGTGACGGCCAGGACCAGATCGGCCTGCTCAACCAGATCGTGGTCAGCCTCGGCGGCGAGCCGAAGCAGTGGCTGCTGGAGTCGCCGCTGAACACCTTCCTGCTGATCGTGATCATGGTCTGGATCCAGGCGGGCTTCGCCATGGTGGTGCTCTCCGCGGCCATCAAGGCCATCCCCGCCGACATCGTGGAGGCGGCCCGGCTCGACGGGGTCAGCCCCTGGCAGATGTTCTGGCAGATCACCATGCCGAGCATCCGGCCGGCGCTGATCGTCGTGGCGGTGACGCTGTCGATCGCCACGCTCAAGGTCTTCGACATCGTCCGCACCGCCACCAACGGCAACTACGACACCAACGTGATCGCCACCGAGATGTACAACCAGGCGTTCCGGTACCAGGAGAACGGGCAGGGCTCGGCGCTCGCGGTCTTCCTCTTCGTCCTGGTCGTACCCATCGTGATCTACCAGATCCGCAACCTGCGTCAGCAGCGGGAGGGCTGAGATGACCACCGCCACGCCCACCGTCCCGGCCGGCACCCAGGCCACCGGACCGACGACCCGTGTCGCCCGGGTGCGGAAGCGGCTGAACAGCCGCACCGCCACGCTGGTCTCGATCGTCATCGCGCTGCTCTGGACGATCCCCACCTTCGGCCTCTTCATCTCCTCGTTCCGGCCCGAGGACCAGATCAAGACCACCGGCTGGTGGACGTTCTTCAGCGACCCGCAGTTCACGCTGGAGAACTACCAGGAGGTGCTCTTCAGCAACTCCTCCTCCGGGCAGCTGGCCAGCTACTTCATCAACTCGCTGGCGATCACCATCCCGTCGGTGCTCTTCCCGCTCGCCTTCGCCTCGCTGGCCGCGTACGCGCTGGCCTGGATCAACTTCAAGGGGCGGGACTGGCTCTACATCGCGATCTTCGCGTTGCAGATCGTGCCGCTGCAGATGGCCCTCGTGCCGCTGCTGAGGTTCTTCTCCACCGGCGTCACGGTCGCCGGCGTCCAGATCCTCCCGGCGTGGGACCTGGTTGACGAGCAGAAGTTCGCGCAGGTGTGGTTCGCGCACACCTGCTTCGCGCTCCCGTTCGCCGTGTTCCTGCTGCACAACTTCATCTCGCAGCTCCCGGGGGACCTGATGGAGGCGGCCCGGGTCGACGGGGCCACCCACCCGAAGATCTTCCGCACCATCGTCCTGCCGCTGATCACCCCGGCACTGGCCGCGTTCGGCATCTTCCAGTTCCTCTGGGTCTGGAACGACCTGCTGGTCGCGCTCATCTTCGCCGGTGGCGGCGACGAGACCGCCCCGCTCACCGTCCGGCTGGCCGAGCTGGCCGGCACGCGGGGCAACGAGTGGCAGCGGCTGACGGCCGGCGCGTTCGTGTCGATCGTCGTACCGCTGATCGTGTTCCTGTCCCTCCAGCGCTTCTTCGTGCGGGGCCTGCTCGCCGGCAGCGTCAAGGGCTGATCCGCTGCTCCGCCGCCGCCGGTCCCCCGGCGGCGGCGGGCGCGGGTCGGGAGCGGGGAACCAATGACGAAGATTGACGATGTCGCCCGCCTGGCCGGGGTCTCCACGGCCACCGTCTCCCGGGCGCTGCGCGGCCTGCCGACGGTCTCGGCCGCGACGCGGCGCCGGGTCCTCGCCGCCGCCGAGCAGCTCCAGTACGCGGTCTCGCCGAGCGCCTCCCGGCTGGCCGGCGGCAAGACCGGCACGGTGGCGGTGGTGGTCCCCCGGATCACCCGCTGGTTCTTCGGCACGGTGGTCGAGGCGGTCGAGGAACACCTCCACCAGAACGGCTACGACCTGCTGCTCTACAACCTCGGCGGGCGGGAGCAGATCCGGCAGCGGGTGCTGCGCCCGGCCAGCCTGCACAAGCGGGTGGACGCGATCATCCTGGTCGCCACCCCGCTGCGCCCGGCCGACCTGACCGCGCTGACCAAGCTGGCCCTGCCGGGCGTGACCATCAGCTCCGGCAGCGGGGTGCCCGGCTGGCCCTGCGTCCGGATCGACGACGTGGCCGCGGCCCGGACCGCCACCCGGCACCTGCTCGACCTCGGCCACACCCGGATCGCGCACATCTCCGGCGACCCGGACGACGAGCTGGCGTTCACCACCCACCTGGACCGGCGGCGCGGCTACGAGGAGGCGCTGCGCGCGGCCGGGATCCGGCCCGACCCGAGCCTGGACGTCGAGTCGCAGTTCACCGTCGACGGCGGCACCCGGGCGACCGCCGAGCTGCTGGCCCGGGGCGAGCCACCGACCGCGATCTTCGCCGCCTGCGACGAGATGGCGATGGGTGCCATGACCGCACTGCGCGACGCGGGGCTGCGGGTGCCGCAGGACGTCAGCGTCATCGGCATCGACGACCACGACCTGGCCGGCGTGCTCGGGCTGAGCACGATCGCCCAACCGGCGGCGGAGCAGGGGCTGCTCGCCGCCCGGATGCTGCTCGACCCGCTGGGCGGGCGCACCGTCGACCCGTACCCCGGGCGGGTGCCGGCCCCGCGCGGCCCGGACCCCGACGACGGATCACCCGCCTCGGTGATCCTGCCCACTCGCCTGGTGGTGCGTGAATCGACCGCGCCGCCCCGGGCAAACTGAACCGATTCGTCCCACACGCACGACAGGGAGAAGGCGCTGAACACCGACGCGACGCAGCAGGACCCGGCCACCGGCTGGTGGACCGAGGCCGTCATCTACCAGATCTACCCGCGCTCGTTCGCCGACTCGAACGGCGACGGCATCGGCGACCTCCCCGGCATCACGGCCCGCCTCGGTCACCTCAGCGAGCTGGGGGTCGACGCCATCTGGTTGTCGCCGTTCTACCCGTCCCCGCAGGCCGACGCCGGCTACGACGTGGCCGACTACCGGGACGTCGACCCGCTCTTCGGCACCCTGGCCGACGCCGACAAGATGATCGCCGAGGCGAAGGCGCGCGGCCTGCGGGTGATCGTCGACCTGGTGCCCAACCACACCTCGTCGCAGCACCGCTGGTTCCAGGCCGCCGTCGCGGCCGAGCCGGGCAGCCCGGAGCGGAACCGCTACATCTTCCGGGACGGCAAGGGGCCGCAGGGCGCCGAGCCGCCGAACGACTGGGAGAGCGTCTTCGGCGGGCCGGCCTGGACCCGGCTGCCGGACGGCCAGTGGTACCTGCACCTGTTCGACTCCGGCCAGCCCGACCTCAACTGGGGCAACCCGGAGGTGCGCGCCGAGTTCCTGGACATCCTCCGGTTCTGGCTGGACCGGGGCGTCGACGGGTTCCGGGTGGACGTGGCGCACGGCCTGATCAAGCAGGCCGACCTGGCCGACTGGCAGGAGCCGCAGGAGATCCTCTCCGGTCAGGAGGTGGACAAGCCGCGCCCGCCGATGTGGGACCAGGACGGCGTGCACGACATCTACCGGGAGTGGCGGCGGCTGCTCGACTCCTACGACGGGGAACGGATCCTGGTCGCCGAGGCGTGGGTGGAGCCGGCCGAGCGGCTGGCCCGCTACGTGCGGCCGGACGAGATGCACCAGGCGTTCAACTTCGAGTACCTGCTCGCCGCCTGGACCGCCCCCGCCCAGTACGCCGTGATCACCCGCTCGCTGGAGGCCACCGACGGCGTCGGCGCCCCGACCACCTGGGTGCTGTCGAACCACGACGTGGTCCGGCACGCCTCCCGGCTCGGGCTGGCCGTCGGCGGCGGCCGCCCCAACGGCATCGGCATCGGCGACCCGCAGCCCGACGCCGCGCTCGGCCTGCGCCGGGCCCGCGCGGCCAGCCTGCTGATGCTCGCCCTGCCCGGCTCGGCCTACCTCTACCAGGGCGAGGAGCTGGGGCTGCCGGAGCACACCACGCTGCCCGACGAGGCCCGGCAGGACCCGACCTGGGAGCGCAGCCTGCACACCCAGCGCGGCCGGGACGGCTGCCGGGTGCCGATCCCGTGGGAGGCCGACGCCCCGTCGTACGGCTTCGGCCCGACCGACGCGAGCTGGCTCCCCCAGCCGACGCTCTGGGCGGAGTACGCGCTCGACCGGCAGCGTGGGGTCGACGGCTCGACCTACGAGCTGTACCGGACCGCGCTGCGGCTGCGCCGCGAGCACGGCCTGGCCCGGGGCCCGCTGCGCTGGCTCTCCTCCGGCGACGAGGTGCTCACCTTCACCAACGGCGGGCTCACCGTGCTGACCAACTTCGGCGCGCAGCCGGTGCCGCTGCCGGCCGGCGCCGAGGTGCTGGCGTCGAGCGCTCCGCTGGAGGGCGACGCCGTCGCCACCGACGTGACCGTCTGGTACCGCGCCTGACGCCCGGCCGACACCTGTCGCCGCGAAGGGTGGCCGCCCACTACCGGGCCGCCACCCTTCGCCGTCGCGCCGCACGCCCGCTCTCCCCTGCGCGTTCGCGTCGGCGCTGAGCCGTCGACGACATCAGCTCGACAGGCGGTCTCGGAGACAGCCGCCGGTCCGACGGCGGCGGGGGCTGCCCGGGTCAGAGGCGGTCGGCGCGGGCGTGCAGGAGGTCGTGGACCGACTCGATGTCCCCCGGTGAGGTGCGGGCGGCCAGCCAGTACATGACGCCGGTGGGGATGAAGAAGAGCTGGAACGCGGCCAGCCCGACGGCGTAGTTCAGCGGCGGTGGGAAGGCCCCCCGCAGCGCCCCGAAGGCCACCCCGACCAGCCCGTTGCCGGCGGCTCGGCCGACCCCGTTGACCAGGTTGCCGAGGCTGTAGACCGTGCCCCGGTGCTCGGGCGGGTTGACGTCGGCGATCAGCGCGAACCAGTTGGGCGAGTTGGCCGAGGTGAGCGCGAGGGCGAGCACGGCGGTGAGCAGGCTCAGCCCGACCGTCGGCTCGGTGAACACGCTGGCCAGCACGGCCGCGATGACCGCGCCGGAGCTGCCGCCGTCCGGCACGTCGATCCGGATCGGCACGAAGAACAGCACCAGGTAGAACGGCACGGCCGCGAGGATGCCCACCGCCGCGACCAGGGCCCGGCCACTCCGCGTACGCCGTTGCAGCGCGTCGCCGGCCAGGCCGCCCACGATGGAGAGCACCCCACCGAGCTGGAACAGGGTGGCGAAGACGCTGCCCACCACCACGGCGGTGGCCGCCGAGTAGCCCTGCGCCTCGGCCCGCTGGCTGAACAGCACCGGCAGCCAGACCAGCGAGCCGAACGCCGCCTGCGCGGTCAGCCCCTGGAGGACCAGCCAGCGGTTGGTCCGCCGGGCCAGGATCCGGGGCAGGTCGGCCCGGCTGATCCGGTAGTCGTACTCGCGGCCGGCGTCGAGCGCCGCGGCCAGCTCCGGCTCGCTCTGCCCGCGCCGGATGTCGTAGGTGAACAGGTACGCCGCGGTGGCGGCCAGGCCGACCCCGGTGAGCACCAGGAACGGGCGCCGCCAGTCGGTGGCGCCGAGCAGGCCCCCGGTCAGCGTGCCGGCGAGCGTGCCGACGCCCTGGGACAGGCCCCAGAAGCTCATCACCAGGCCGCGGCGGCGGGGCGAGATCAGGTCGGTGACCACGGAGAAGCCGACCGAGCCGACCGCGCCCAGCCCGACCGCGGCGACGAGCTGGGCGGCCAGGAACGTCGGGTAGTTCTGGGCGAGGGCGCTGCCGCCGGTGCCCGCCGCCCAGATCAGCGTGCCGACCATGAGCAGCGGCTTGCGGTCGGTCCGGTCGCCGACGTACGCCCAGGCCACCGCGGCGACCGCGCTGACCAGGAAGCTGACCGCGGTCACCAGGCCGAGCAGCCGCTGCGACACGCCCAGCGCGCCGGAGATCGACCCGTACAGCGGCGGGACCAGGCCGATGGCCACGTTGTCCAGCGAGGCGAGCACGACGAACACCACGACGCTGTAGAACCGGTGCGCCGCGTTCCCGCGCCGGGAGACCCTCGTGCCGCTGCTCATGCCGGGCAGCAAACCAGGCGGAGATCACGGCCGGAACACGACCCGCCGTCACCAGCACCTCGCGTCCCTGACCGGGCAGCCCGTCGGTCAGCTTGCCTGTCTCCGGTCGACCACGCGGTCCCGGGCCAGGGCGTAGCGCTCGCGGACGGCGGGGACGGGCGCGGCCGCGTACTCCTCGGTGTCGCCGATCGACCAGGTGGGCGGCGCCGCCCCGCCCAGGGCGACCCAGGCGGCCTGGCGGGCGGCCCCGTCGGCGACGTACTCCCCGGGCGGGGGCACGACCACGGGACGGCCGAAGACCTGCGGGGCGATCCGCCGCACCGCGGCCGAGCGGGCCCCGCCGCCGACCAGGATGATCCGGTCGGCGCGGGCCCCCTGCGCGGTCAGCGCGTCGAGGCCGTCGGCCAGCGCGCAGAGCATGCCCTCGACGGCGGCCCGGGCGAGATGGGCCGGAGTCGAGGTGCCCAGGGTGAGGCCGTGCAGCGCGCCGGTGGCGGTGGGCCGGTCCGGGGTCCGCTCCCCCTCCAGGTAGGGCACCATGACCAGCCCGTCGGCGCCGGGCGGGGCGGCCAGCGCCAGCTCGCTCAGCGTCGCCAGGTCGACGCCGAGCAGCGTCGCGGCGGCGTCGAGCACCCGGGCCGCGTTGAGCGTGCAGACCAGCGGCAGGAACCGGCCGGTGGCGTCGGCGAAGCCGGCCACCGCCCCGCCCGGGTCGGCGGCCGGCGTGTCGGCCACCGCGAAGACCGTGCCCGAGGTGCCGATCGACACGATCACGTCGCCCGCACCGGCCCCGGCGCCGAGCGCGGCGGCGGCGTTGTCCCCGGTCCCCGGCCCGAGCAGGACCGGGCCCCCGGCGCCGCTCGCCCCGCCACCGAGCGCCGCCGGGTCGAGGTGCCCGGCCACCTCGGCCGGGCCGAGCACGACCGGCACCCGCAGCCGCCGTCCGAACGCGCGTTCCAGCAGGTCGAGCCGGTATTCCCCGGTGCGCGGCGACCAGTATCCGGTGCCGCTGGCGTCGCCCCGGTCGGTGCGGAGCGCGGCCAGGCCCGGCGCGCCGGCCAGCCGCCAGGTGAGCCAGTCGTGCGGCAGGCAGACGGCGGCCACCCGGTCGGCGTTGGCCGGCTCGTGCCGGGCCAGCCAGCGCAGCTTGGTGACGGTGAAGCTCGCCACCGGCACGGACCCGGTCGCGTCGGCCCAGAACCGGCGGCCGGTCTCCCCGCCGCCCGCCTCCTCGATCAGCTCGCGGGCGGCGTCGGCGGAGCGGGTGTCGTTCCAGAGCAGCGCCGGGCGGACCACCTGCCCCGCCTCGTCCAGGCAGACCATGCCGTGCTGCTGGCCGCCGACCGCGACGGCGGCCACGTCGGCCAGCCCGCCGGCCTCGGTGACGGCCGCCCGCAGGGCGTCCCACCAGGCCTGCGGGTCGACCTCGGTGCCCTCGGGGTGCGGCGCGCGGCCCTGCCGGACCAGCGCGCCGGTCTCCGCGTCCCGGACCACCACCTTGCAGGACTGGGTCGAGGAGTCGATGCCGGCGACGAGCGGCATGGCGGCCCGCCTCAGCGCGCGCCGAGCAGGTGCTCGACGGCGAGCTGGTTGAGCCGGACGAAGCCGAAGCCCTTCGCCCCGGCCGCCGCCGGGTCGAACTCCTCGAACGCGGAGCGGTCGGCGAGCAGGTCGGCGTGGCCCTCGCCCGGGTTCAGCGTCGGGGTGGCCAGCTCGGCCACCTTGCTGGCGGCCAGCGCCTCCGCCACCTCCGGGTCGGCCCGGAACGCCGCGGCCCGCTCCTTCAGCAGCAGGTAGGTGTGCATGTTCGCCTCGGCCGACGCCCACACGCCGGTCATGTCCTCCGTCCGGGAGGGCTTGTAGTCGAAGTGCCGGGGCCCGTCGTACGCGGGACCGCCGTTCGGGCCGCCGTGCTCCAGCAGGTCGACCAGGGCGAACGCGTTGAGCAGGTCGCCGTGGCCGAAGACCAGGTCCTGGTCGTACTTGATGCCGCGCTGGCCGTTGAGGTCGATGTGGAACAGCTTGCCCTGCCAGAGCGCCTGGGCGATGCCGTGCGCGAAGTTCAGCCCGGCCATCTGCTCGTGGCCGACCTCCGGGTTGAGGCCGACCAGCTCCGGGCGGGCCAGTGTGGAGATGAAGGCCAGCGCGTGCCCGACGGTCGGCAGCAGGATGTCGCCGCGCGGCTCGTTCGGCTTGGGCTCGAGGGCGAAGCGCAGGTCGTAGCCGCGGTCGACGACGTACTGGCAGAGCAGGTCGACGGCCTCCCGGTAGCGGTCCAGCGCGGCGCGGACGTCCTTGGCCACGTCGTACTCGGCGCCCTCCCGGCCGCCCCACATCACGAAGGTGCGGGCGCCCAGCTCGGCGGCGAGGTCGACGTTGCGCAGCACCTTGCGCAGCGCGTACCGGCGGACGGCCCGGTCGTTGCTGGTGAAGCCGCCGTCCTTGAACACCGGGTGGTTGAAGAGGTTGGTGGTGACCATCGGCACGACCAGGCCGGTCTCGTCGAGGGCCTTGCGGAACCGGGCGATGTGCTGGTCGCGGGTGGCGGCGTCCGCGCCGAAGGGGACCAGGTCGTCGTCGTGGAAGGTGATCCCGTAGGCGCCCAGCTCGGCCAGCCTGTGGACGGCCTCGACGGCGTCCAGCTCGGGCCGGGTGGCGTCGCCGAACGGGTCGCGGGCCTGCCAGCCCACCGTCCAGAGACCGAAGGAGAACTTGTCGGCGGGGGTGGGACGGGGTGCCATGGGGACCTCCGGGGATGTCGACCGCAATTTGTTCAGTGGTTGAATTAAATGGCCACGATGTGGCAGTGTCAAGCGGTGACCAGCACCAGCACCGACGGGGCGGTCCGGCAGGGCAGCCTCCGCGAACTCAACCTCGCGGTCGTGCTCCGGCGGATCGCCGCCGCCGACCGACCGCCCTCCCGGGCCGAGATCGCCGCCGGGACCGGGCTGACCCGGGCCACCGTCTCGGCCGTGGTCGACGACCTGATCGCCGGCCGACTGGTGGCCGAGGCGGAGCCCGCGCCGCGTACCGGGGCGGGGCGGCCCGCCCGCGGCCTGGTGCTGGCCGCCGACGGTCCGGCCGGGCTCGGCCTGGAGGTGAACGTCGACTACCTGGCCGCCTGCGTGGTCGACCTGACCGGGGCGGTCCGGCACCACCTGGTGCGCCGCGCCGACCTGCGCCCAGTCTCCCCCGCCGACGCCCTGGACCGGCTCGCCGCGCTGGCCGCGGAGGCCCGCGCCGCCGCCGTACGCGACGGGCTGACCCTGGCCGGCGCGGCGCTCGCGGTGCCCGGGCTGGTCGGCGACGGCGGCCTGGTCCGGCTCGCGCCCAACCTCGGCTGGCGCGACGTCGACGTGCCCGCCCTGCTCGCCGGGCACCCGCTCGCCGAGCGGGTCGACGGGATCCCCCCGCTGGTGGTCGACAACGAGGCCAACCTGGCCGCCCTCGGCGAACTGCACGCCGGCCCGCCCGGCCCGGCGAGCTTCCTGCACATCACCGGCGAGATCGGCATCGGCGCCGGGATCGTGCTGGACGGGGCGCTCTACCGGGGCACCCGCGGCTGGAGCGGCGAGATCGGTCACATCCCCGTGCAGCCGCAGGGCCGGCCGTGCCGCTGCGGTGGCCAGGGCTGCCTGGAGCGGTACGCGGGCCAGGAGGCCATCCTGGCCGCCGCCGGCCTGGCCGGTGCGGACCTGCCGGCGGACACCGCCGCCACCCGGCTGGCCGACCTGGCCGGGGCGGGCGACCCGGCCACGCTGGCCGCGCTCGCGGACGCCGGCACCGCCCTGGGGGTGGCGGTGGCGGGCGTGGTGAACCTGCTGGACCTGGACACCGTGGTGCTCGGCGGCGGATACGCCCCGCTCGCCCCCTGGCTGCGCCCTCCGGTGGTCGCCGAGATCTCCCGGCGGGTGCTCACCGCCGCCTGGTCGCCGGTGACGGTGCGCCCGGCCGCGCTCGGCCCGCAGTCCGCGGCGGTCGGCGGGGCCGCCTCGGTGGTCCGCCGGGTGGTCGACCGGCCGGTGGGCTGGCTGGCCCGTTCCGGGTGACCCGCGGTCCTCGACGGGCGTCCGACGGCCCCGCTCGGTACGCTTGCCGCCAGGCAAGAACCGCAACCGAGGAGTGCACCGACAGCATGCGCACGGGTCGACGGACCGACGCGCCCGTCCACGGGCGGTGACGCCCGCCCGACGGGCGGCCGGGACCGCGCTGCCGGCCGGCTCCCCACTCGCCCGCGAACTGCTGGACGGGCTCGCCGAGGCCGTCGTGACCACCGACCGGGCCGGCGTGGTGACCCTGGCCAACGTGATGGCCTCGGCACTCCTGCCCGAACTCTCCCCCGGCGTCGACCTGGCCGGTTGCGCGGTCCCCGCGCTGGCCGACGCGGTCCGCGGCGGCGCCGGAAGCTTCGAGACCGAGCACCACGGCCGGCGGCTGCACGGCGTCCGGCGCGGCCTGGCCGGCGGCCACTGCGCCTGGTACGTCCGGGACGTCACCGAGGAGCAGGCGCGCGGCGAGGCGCTGCTGGCCGAGCGGTCCCGGACCGCGTTCCTGGCCCAGGCCGGTAGCCGGCTCGGGCTCTCCGTGGACCGGGACCAGACGCTGCAGGCCACCGTCACCCTGCCGGTGCCCTACCTGGCCGACGCCGCCGTGGTCGTGCACCGCCCGTCCCCGCCGGCCGAGGACGAGCCGCGCTGGCTCCGGTACGCCGCCGGCGACCCCGCCCCGGCCGCCGGGGTGGCCGGCTGGCGGACCGTCGAGTCGGTGCCCGGGCTGTTCGAGGC
>NZ_JBSSLX010000128.1:0-16825 GCF_053890995.1 Micromonospora sp. I033
TCGGTGGCGAGCGGCGTCCAGGAGGCGCGGATCTCGATGTCGCCGGCGGCGGGCGGCCCGGCCAGCTCGCCGAACCGGGTGGAGAGCGTCTGGGTGACGGTGCCGCCGATGGCCCGGTAGCGGGCCCCCTGGGCGTCGAGGGCGTCGGTCAGCCAGGTCCAGCCCACGCCGGGCAGCAGCGGGTCGCTGGCCAGGTCGACCTCCAGCTCCGCGGTCACGTAGGTGACCAGCCGCAGGGTGCCCTGCCAGGCCTCGTGCCCGGCCGGGTCGTGCAGCAGGATGAGCCGCCCCGTGGCCACCTCGTCGCCGTCGCGCAGCACCGCGGCGGAGAGCGCGAACGCGTAGGGGGCCAGCCGCTGCGGGGCGCCGACCTCCTCCAGCACGATCTCCGGGCGACACGTCGCCGATCGCAGCCCCGCGACCGCGCGGGCGAAGGTTTCCGGGAGCGCGATCGGGGGGGCCATGACGGCAGCCTATTCCGCGCCGCCCCGCACGGTGTGACGGCGCGCCGGGCGGACGGTCACGATCATGGAGGCCGGGCCGCGCCGGACACCGGAGGGGGGCCGGTCACAAAAGGTGACGGTGGCGGCGGTGGCCGCCCGGCCGCGTGGCACGATTGCCGCGATGACCACCGACACCACGGGCACTGCCGCCCGAGACGGAGAACCCCGCCGCGGCGGGCCGGCCGACTCGCCCTTCGTCCGCGCCTGCCGGCGCGAGCCGGGCCCGCACACCCCGGTCTGGTTCATGCGCCAGGCCGGCCGGTCGCTGCCGGAGTACCGCGACATCCGGGCCAACGTGCCGATGCTGGAGTCGTGCCGCCGCCCCGAGCTGGTCACCGAGATCACCCTCCAGCCGGTCCGCCGGCACGGGGTCGACGCGGCGATCCTGTTCAGCGACATCGTGGTGCCGGTGGCCGCCGCCGGGATCGACCTGGACATCGTGCCCGGCACCGGCCCGGTGGTGGCGGAACCGGTCCGCACCGCCGGCGACGTCGAGCGGATCAACCCGATCGGCCGGGATGACGTGTCCTACGTGGACGAGGCCGTCCGGCTGCTCGTCGCCGAGCTGGGCGACACCCCCCTGATCGGCTTCGCGGGCGCACCGTTCACCCTGGCCAGCTACCTGGTCGAGGGCGGCCCGTCGCGGACCCACGCGAAGACCAAGGCGCTGATGTACGGCGACCCGGAGCTGTGGCACGCGCTCTGCGCCCGGCTCGCCGAGGTGACGCTGGCGTTCCTGCGGGTGCAGATCGACGCCGGGGTCTCCGCGGTGCAGCTCTTCGACTCCTGGGCCGGCGCGCTCTCCGAGGCGGACTACCGCCGTTACGTGCTGCCGCACTCGACCCACGTGCTCACCGGTCTGGCGGACGACTGCTCCGGGTCGCGGCGCGGCGACAGACGCGCCGAGCCGGAGTGGTCGCCGGGCGTGCCCCGGATCCACTTCGGGGTGGGCACCGCGGAGCTGCTCGGCGCCATGGGCGAGGCCGGCGCCGACGTGGTCGGCGTGGACTGGCGTACGCCGCTGGACGTGGCGACCCGACGGATCGGCCCGGACAAGGCCGTGCAGGGCAACCTCGACCCGTGCGTGCTGCTCGCCCCCTGGCCGGTGGTGGAGGCCGAGGTGCGCCGGATCCTCGACCAGGGGCGGGCGACCCCGGGGCACGTGTTCAACCTCGGTCACGGCGTGCTGCCGGAGACCGACCCCGAGGTGCTGACCCGGGTGGTCGCGCTGGTGCACGAGCTGTCCGCGCGGCCGGCGGCGTAAGGGAGGGACGACCATGGCGCGACCGTGGCGGGTGGCGATCGTCGGTGGCGGGATCACCGGGCTGGCCGCCGCCGTCCGGTTGCGCGACCGCGCCCCCGCCGGCACCGAGATCACCGTGTACGAGCAGTCCGGCCGCCTCGGCGGCAAGCTCCGCACCGGTGAGCTGGCCGGTGGGCCGGTCGAGTTCGGCGCCGAGTCGTTCCTGATGCGCGACCCGGCCGGCGGGGAGTCGGCCGTGGTGACCCTGGTCCGCCGGCTCGGCCTGGCCGGAGGGATCGTGCACCCCACCGTCGGCCAGGCCGCCCTGGTGGTCGACGGCGGGCTGCGCCCGGTCCCGGGCGGCACGCTGGTGGGCGTACCCGGGGATCTGGACAAGGTGGCGGCGGTGGCGCACCCGGCCGCGGCGGCCGACCGGGACGGCGGCGCGCCGCTGCTCCCGCCGGACGCCGACGTGTCGGTCGGCGCACTGGTCCGCGACCGGCTCGGCGACGAGGTGGTGGACCGGCTGGTCGACCCGATGCTCGGCGGCGTCTACGCCGGCCGGGCCGACGACCTCTCGCTGGTCACCACCATGCCGGCGCTGGCCCGCGCGGCCCGGGTCGAGCACACCCTGGTCGGGGCGGTCCGCGCCGCGCAGGCCGCCGCGCCCCGCGCGCCCGGCGCCCCGGTCTTCGGCACCCTGGCCGGCGGGCTGAGCACGCTTGTCGAGGCGGCGGCCCGGGAGAGCGGGGCGACGATCCGTCGGGACGCCGCGGTCCGCGAGCTGCACCCCACCCCGACCGGCTGGCGCCTCACCGTCGGCCCCACCCGTGACCCGGAGTTCATCGAGGCCGACGCCGTGCTGCTGGCCGTGCCGGCCCGCCCGGCCGCCCGGCTGCTCGCCGGCCCGGCCCCCGAGGTCGCGACGGCCGTCGGCGGCCTGGACTACGCCAGCGTCGCGCTGGTCACCATGGCCCTGCCCGAGCCGGAGCTGCCGGAGCTGTCCGGCTTCCTGGTCCCGGCCACCGAAGGGCTGCTGATCAAGGCCTCCACCTTCTTCACCACCAAGTGGGGGCACCTGGCCCGGCCCGACGGGCTCGCCCTGGTGCGCGCCTCGGTCGGCCGGTACGGCGACGAGACCTCGCTCCAGCTCACCGACGACGACCTGGTCGCCACCGTGCACCGGGAGCTGTCGAAGGTGCTCGGCACGCCGCTGCCCACCCCGGTGGCCCGGCACGTGCAGCGGTGGGGCGGGGCGCTGCCGCAGTACACCCCCGGCCACCTCGGCCGGGTGGCGGCGGCGAGGACGGCGCTGCGCGCCGCCCACCCGACGCTGGCCCTGGCCGGGGCCGGCTACGACGGCGTCGGCATCCCGGTCTGCGTCCGCTCCGGCGAGACGGCGGCCGAAGAGATCATCACTGCACTGGGAGGATCGGCAGCATGACGGAGCAGACCAACGCGGCCCGGCTGCGGGAGCTCAACGAGACCATCCGCTACACCATGTGGTCGGTGTACCGGGCCACCAGCCCCCTCCCGTCCCTGCGCGAGAACGTCGTCGCCGAGGTCGAGTCCCTCTTCGAGGAGCTGGCCGGCAAGGACGTCACCATCCGCGGCACCTACGACGTGGCCGGCCTGCGCGCCGACGCGGACCTGATGATCTGGTGGCACTCGTCCTCCAGCGACGCGCTCCAGGACGCCTACCTGCGGTTCCGGCGCACCACCCTGGGCCGGGCGCTGACCCCGGTCTGGTCGCAGATGGCGCTGCACCGGCCGGCCGAGTTCAACAAGAGCCACATCCCGGCGTTCCTGGCCGACGAGGAGGCCCGGGCCTACGTCTGCGTCTACCCGTTCGTCCGGTCCTACGAGTGGTACCTGCTGCCCGACGCCGAGCGGCGGGAGATGCTGGCCGAGCACGGCCGGATGGCGCGCGGCTACCCGGACGTGCGGGCCAACACGGTCGCCTCGTTCGCCCTCGGCGACTACGAGTGGATGCTCGCCTTCGAGGCCGACGAGCTGCACCGGATCGTCGACCTGATGCGCGACCTGCGGGCCTCCCGGGCCCGCCGGCACGTGCGCGAGGAGGTTCCCTTCTACACGGGCCGCCGCCGCTCGATCGCCGACCTGGTCACCTGCCTGGTCTGAGCGACCCGGTCACCGCGACGGGCCCCGGAGGATCCTCCTCCGGGGCCCGTCGCCGTTCCCGTCAGCGGACCAGGATCAGACCGTCCGTGGTGACCCGGGGGCGACCCGAGGTGCCCACGACCACGATCTTCACGGTGTGCCGGGCGCTGCTGGTCCAGGTCCTGGCCCAGACCACCTGGCGGTACTGGGTGGTGCTGGACCTGAGGTCCAGCGTGGTCTGCCGGACGCCGTCCACCCAGATCTCCACCTGGCCCGAGGTGCTGGTCCGGGTCGCCACGAAGGCGATCGAACGGGCCGTGGTGGTCCAGGCCAGCGACGCCTTGGCGGTGGTCGAGGTCAGCGCCGAGCCGCCCAGGTAGCTGCTGCCGCTGG
Organism: Micromonospora sp. I033; assembly: GCF_053890995.1. Classification (NCBI taxonomy): domain Bacteria; kingdom Bacillati; phylum Actinomycetota; class Actinomycetes; order Micromonosporales; family Micromonosporaceae; genus Micromonospora; species Micromonospora sp. I033. The sequence continues at coordinate 4,261 of NZ_JBSSLX010000128.1, forward strand.
AGGTGGACCAGGTGCCGGTGCGGGCCGCCTTGGTCTCCGCGCTGAACACCGGGCCCCAGGCGGCCGAGGAGGTCGCGGTGTTGCCGGACCAGTCGGCGGCCCGCATGGACCAGGTGGTGGTGACACTCGGCTTCGTGGTGGTGTTGTAGCTGCCGCTCGCCGCGTAGGTGCCGCTGGTCGGGGCGGTCAACAGGACCGAGCGTACGGCGACGTTGTCGGCCGACCGCCACCCCAGGGTCACCGGCACGACCGTGCTGCTCGCCGCGCCGGTGCGGAGGGAGAGGGTCGGCGCCTGCGGGAAGGTGGGTGCGGTGAGGTCCGAGACGACCGCCTGCCCGGCGCTGACCGCGGTGCGCCCGAGCGCGTGCACCCCGCGGACCTGGACGGTGTGCGAGCCGGGCTGGAGGCCGATGCCGGCCGAGCGGGCGGTGCCCGGGGCGGTGGCCGCCACCACCCCGTCCACCAGCACCTCGAAACGCGAGATCAGCGCACTCGGCGTGCTCACCGACCAGGTCACGTTCGCCGTGCTCCGGACGTGGTAGGTGGTGCCGTTCCGGTTGCCCGTCATGCCGGTCAGGGTCAGGCCGTAGATGCTGGCCGCCTTGCTGCGGATCACTCCGAGCTGGCCGTAGAGCGCGTCGCCGGGGCACTCGGTCGCCACCGCGTCCCGGTGCCCGCCGATCCGGTTGAAGGTCACCTGCTGGCCGAGGGGGAACTTGCCGTCCGACACGCCTTCGGTCAGCGTGACCTTGCCGAGCGGGTCGTTGCCGTACAGGCCGAGCTTGTACGCGGCGACGTGCGCGATGGCGTCCTGGGTCGCGGCCGGGATGCCGGTGCTGATGTAGGTGCCGAGGACGGCGATCGCCGAGGTGTCGGTGTTGAAGCCGTACGTGTGCGCGCCGATCACCGGCTTGTCGATGCCGCCCTTGCGGCCCTCGAAGACCACGCCGCACTTGTCGACCAGGAAGTTGTAGCCGATGTCGTTCCAGCCGTTGCTCTTGACGTGGTAGATCTCGATGCCCCGGACGATGGCCGCGGAGTCGGCGCAGCTGTAGTCGTTGGTGCCGGCCGTGTGGTGCACCCAGAACGCCTTGACCGAGGTCCCGTACGACGGCGGGTCGGTGACGATCGCCTCGTCGGCCTTCCACCCCGCGCGGGTGACCACCGTCGGCACGGGGATCTGGTAGGGCTGCGGGGTCGTGGTGGGCGCGGAGGGCGCGCTGGTGGTGGGCGCCGGCGCCGACGTGGTGGTCGGCGCGGGCGCGGTGGTCTGGGTGGGCGCCGGGGCGGTGGTCTCGGCCGGCGCGGGAGCGGTGGTCGCCGCGGGGGCCGTGGTCCCGGTCGGCGCCGGTGCGGTCGTCGTGGTGGTGGTCGGTGCCGGCTCGGTCGGGGTGGGTTCCAGCGCCCGCACCTCGGCGACCGGCCGCAGGCGCTCCGGGCGGGTCCCGCCGACGCCGGCCGCGCCGGCCTTGCGCCGCTTCACCTGGCCCGGGTCGACCAGTTCCAGGCGGAGGCCGTCGGGCAGCCGGTCGCCGGCGGCGTCACCGGACGTCGCCTCGGCGCGCACCTCGACGCCGTCGGACAGGCCGACCCAGAGCGGATCGGAGCCGCCGCGCGCCCGGCCGGTCCTCGCCGCCGGGGAACCGGGCTCCGGCCGGAGGTGGCCGTCGAGTTCCAGCGGCATCCAGGACGACCAGCGGCCGCCCACCGCGTGGGTGCGGACCGAGATGGTGCCCCGGAAGTCGAGCTGCGGGTTCGTCCAGGTCACCCCGATCATGGCGAAGCGCTCGGTGTCCCGCCGGGGGATCGTCACCTCGCGGCCGTTCGGGGCCGGGAAGGCCACCGTGTGCAGCTTCGGCGTGGCCGACCCCTCCGCCCACTCGGCGAAGCCGTCGTTGACGCCGACGGCCACCAGGCCCGCGGTGCCGGCGACGGTGGTCGCCACTATCGCCGCCGCGATGCCGGCCGTCCGGCGGTTCCAGCGGATCCCCGTCAATCTCACCCTCGTGTCCCTCCGATGCGGTCTCACCGGAGGGTTGAGCGTAGTCACGACGGATGTCGTTACCTCCCGCGCACTCGGGGTGCCGGTCCACGAGCCGACGTCCGCTCAGGCGGCGGCGCGGCCCTCCCGCCGCATCGGGGTGTGCGGGATCCCGTCCTCGACGTAGCCGGGGCCGCTCACCGCGAAGCCGTGGGCGGCGTAGAAGTCGACGAGGTGGGTCTGCGCCTCCAGCACGCACGGCCGGTCGCCCACCACCGCCAGGGCCTCGGTCATGAGCGCGCCGGCCAGGCCCGCGCCGCGGGCCGCCGGCGCCACCACCACGCGGCCGATCCGCGCCAACCCGCCCGGGTCGGCCAGGATCCGCAGGTACGCCACCACGTCGCCGTCCCGGGTCAGCCAGAGGTGCCGGGTGCCGGGCTCGACGTCCCGGCCGTCCAGCTCCGGGTACGGGCAGGCCTGCTCGACCACGAACACGTCGATGCGCAGCCGGAGCAGGTCGTGGAAGGTGCGCGCGTCCAGCTCCGCGAAGCCGGCCAGGTGGGACTCGGTAGGCATCCCGCGATGGTAGGCCGGGGCCCCGGGGTGCTCAGGCGGGGCGGGCGCCCACCGCGTCGCGGACCTCGGCGCCCTGCTCACCCTCGACCGCGCGGGCGCAGTGGGCGCAGCAGAAGAAGCGGCCGGAGACCTCGACGCCGTGCCCGACGATCTTGATCTGGCAGTGCTCGCAGATCGGCGCCATCTTGTGGATGGCGCACTCGAAGGAGTCGAAGGTGTGCGTGGCCCCGTTGACCGTGCGCACCTCGAACGCCATCCAGTAGTCGTTGCCGCAGACCTCACAGGTAGCCATACGAAACCCCCCGAAAACGGACCCGTCATCCCAGGGTCGGCGAGCGGACACGTCCCGGCAACCGAAACCGGCGAACCTGATCCGGCTCGACGGCGAGTCGCCCCCGGCGTGTCGCGCGTTAGACCTGGTGACCGCCTCGAACCTCGGAGGAACCCCTTGATCAAGCGCAACAAGCTCTTCGGCAACCAGACCCGGGTCACGTTCTGCCTGCCCCGGGACACCCCGCCCGGCACGGTCAGCGTGGTCGGCTGCTTCAACGACTGGCAGCCGGGCCGGCACGAGCTGGTGGCCCGCCGGGACGGCACCCGGACGGTGACGGTCCGGCTCGGCCCGGGCGAGTACCGCTTCCGCTACCTCGCCACCGGCGGGGTGTGGCTGGACGACGAGGCCGCCGACGCGGTCGACGAGCAGGGCAGCCGCCTGCGGCTCTGACCGGCCCGGCGGCCTCGCGCCGTCAGCTCTCTCGCGGCTCCAGCCGGACCGAGATCGAGTTCACGCAGTGCCGGGTGTCCTTCGGGGTGAAGCCCTCGCCCTCGAAGACGTGCCCCAGGTGGCTGTCGCAGCGGGCGCAGCGGATCTCGACCCGCCGCATGCCGAGGGTGTTGTCGGGGATCTCCTTGACCGCGCCCGGGATGGCGTCGTCGAAGCTCGGCCAGCCGCAGTGCGAGTCGAACTTGTCCTCGCTGCGGAACAGTTCCGCCCCGCAGGCCCGGCAGTGGTAGACGCCGGGGGTCTTGGTGTCGACGTACTCGCCGGTCCACGGGCGTTCGGTGCCGGCCTCGCGGAGCACCCGGAACTCCTCCGGGCTCAGCCGGACCCGCCACTCGTCCTCGGTGCGGGGCAGTTCATTGTCGGAAAGACTCACCGGTCAACGGTACGTCGGCCGTCGGTGGCATCGCATAGGGTCGCCCAATGGCTGGCAGCAAGGCCGCAGTCGAGGAGATCGAGGTCGCCGGGCATACCGTCCGGCTGAGCAGCCCCGACCGGGTGATCTTCCCGCAGCGCGGCTTCACCAAGGCGGACGTCTTCCACTACTACCTGTCGGTCGGCGAGGGGATCATGCGCGCCCTGCGCGACCGGCCCACCACCCTGCAGCGCTTTCCGGAGGGCATTGAGGGGGAGGCGTTCTTCCAGAAGCGGGTGCCGGCCCGGGGCGTACCGCCGTGGGTGGCGACCGCGGAGATCAGCTTCCCCAGCGGCCGGAAGGCCGCCGAGCTGTGCCCGGCCGACCTGGCGCACGTGGCCTGGGCCGCCCAGATGGGCACGGTGGTGTTCCACCCGTGGCCGGTGCGCGCCGCCGACGTCGACCGCCCCGACGAGCTGCGCATCGACCTCGACCCGCAGCCGGGCACCGACTTCACCCACGCGGTCACCGCCGCCGGTGAGCTGCGCGGGCTGCTCGACGAGCTGGGCGTGACCGGTTGGCCGAAGACGTCCGGCGGCCGGGGCGTGCACGTCTACCTGCGCATCCAGCCGCGCTGGACGTTCGTCGAGGTGCGCCGGGCCACCATCGCGCTGGCCCGGGAGTTGGAACGGCGCCGCCCCGAGCTGGTCACCACCGCCTGGTGGAAGGAGGAGCGGGGCAGCCGGGTCTTCGTGGACTTCAACCAGATGGCCCGCGACCGCACCATCGCCTGCGCGTACTCGCTGCGGGCCAACGGGCGGGCCACCGTCTCCACGCCTGTCGAGTGGGACGAGCTGACCGACGTCGACCCGGACGACTTCCACCTGGGCAGCGTGCCGGCGCGGTTCGCCGAGCGGGGCGATCCGCACGCCGGCATCGACGACGCCCCGTGGGACATCACCCCGCTGCTGGAGTGGGCCGAGCGGGACGCCGCCGCCGGTCAGGGGGACATGCCCTACCCGCCGGAATACCCGAAGATGCCCGGCGAGCCGAAGCGGGTGCAGCCCTCCAAGGACCGCGACCGCCCCCGCGGCTGATAACGATCACGTAACGCGCGCGAACCTTTCCCGCCCCCCGACTGGTCTTCCTGGTCATCGGCCCGCCGGGGCCAGGGGAGGACGTCGGATGAAGCTGGTGTGGAGGCGGGCGGTCGAGGCTCGGGGACTGCTGCTCGCCGCCGCGGTCGCGGCCCTGGTCGCGGTCGCGTTGGTCACCGGGCTCTCCGACTACAACCGCCGGGCGGTCGACGCGGGCGCCCGGGCGGTGCTGGACGCCGCCCCGGCCGAGGAGCGGAGCCTGCTGGTCAGCGGCTCGGGCGGGCAGGACGCCGCCGCTTACGCCGACCGCGACCGGGCGGTCCGCGCCCAGTTCGCCGACGGCCTGGGCGGGGCGCCGGTCACCGTGGCCGCGGCCCGCTACGGCACGGGGCGGGAGCTGACCGGGGACCTCGGGTCGGCCCGCACCGACGACGACCCGATGTTCGCCAACCTCGCCACGCTGACCGACCTGGCGACGCACGCCGAGCTGACCGGCGGGTCGTGGCCGGCACCGGGTGCGACGCCGTTGCAGGTCACCCTCCCCGAGAAGATCGCCGGCCAGCTCGGCCTGCGGGTCGGTGAGCGGGTGCCGCTCTACGACCGCAGCGCCGAGCGGGCCGGGGCCGTGGTGCTGGCCGGCACCTGGCGGCCGCGCGATCCGGCCGACGCGTACTGGCGGCTCGCCCCGGGCGTGGGCGAGAGCCAGGGCGACGCGACGAGCGAGTCGTACGGGCCCTTCGCGCTGGACCCGGCCGACTTCGCGCGCACCTTTCCGGGCTCCACCTCGGCCGCCTGGCTGGTCGCCCCCGACCTCGCCGGGGTCGAGCCGAGCCGGCTGAGCGGGGTCACGGCCGCCCTCGCCACGGTCGCCGAGGAGATCCCCGACGCCACCGGCCTCGGCTCCTCCGCGCAGACCGTGAGCCACCTGGACCGGCTGGTCGACCGGCTCGGCCGGGCCGACCTGGTGGGCCGGTCCGCCCTGCTCACCCCGCTGCTGCTGATCGTGGTGCTCGGCGGCTACGCGCTGGTGCTGGTCGCCGCGCTGCTCAACGAGGACCGCCGGGGCCAGACCGCGCTGCTGCGCGCCCGTGGCGCCGCCCGCGGCCAGCTCGCCGGGCTCGCCGTGCGCGAGGCGACGCTGGTGGTGGCGCCGGCCGTGCTGCTCGCCCCGGCGTTGACCGGGCAGGCCGTGCACCGGCTCGGCGGGGACCTGCGGCTGGCCGACGGCGGGGTGGCCCGGATCTGGGTGGTCGCGGTCGCCGCCGCGATCGGCTGCCTGCTCGCCATGGTGCTGCCCGCGCTGCGCCGGGCCGGCACCTACGTCGCCGACATGGCGGCCCGGTCCCGTCCCACCCGGGGCGCGGCCGTGCAGCGGGCGAGCGTCGACCTGGCGCTGGTCGCGCTGGCCGTGCTCGCCTGGACCCAGTTGCGGCAGTACTCGTCGCCGCTCGCCGGAGCCGGCGGGCGGCTGGGCATCGACCCGCTGCTCGCCGCCGCGCCCACCATCGGCGTGCTGGCCGGCGCGGTGATCGCGCTGCGGCTGCTGCCCCCGGCCACCCGGGTCGCCGAACGCTTCGTCGACCGGCGGCCGTGGACGGCCACCATGTTCGGCATGTGGCAGGCCGGCCGCCGGCCGCACGCCGGTCCCGTGCTGCTGCTCGCCCTCGCGGTCGGCGGCAGCACGCTGGCCTGGTCGCTGGTCGCCTCCTGGGAACGGTCGCAGCGCGACCAGGCCCGGCACACCGTGGGCGCCGACCTCCGGCTCGTGGAGCGGAACGGCACCGCGCCCGCGGACCGGGCCGCCCGACTGGCCGCCACGGCCGGGCTGGACCGGGTGCTGCCGGCCTGGCGGGACGACGTCCGGCTCGGCCGCGACAACCGGCCGGCCAGTGTGGTCAGCATCGACGCCGCCGCCGCGACCGGGATGCTCACCCTCGACGACGCGGCCGGCGGGGCGTCCTCCGCCGCGCTGCTCGACCGCATGGTCAAGGAGCGGGCCGCGCCCGCCGGGCCGGTCCTGCCGGCCGGCGCGCACACCCTCGCCGGCGTTGTCCGCACGCCGGTCGACAACCCGTTCGGGACCCCGCAGGTCGCCGTGTCCGCGCTGCTCACCACCGACACCGGCGCCGCGTGGCGGGTGCCGCTGGCGGTCGCCGAGGGCGACGGCCGCCCGGTGCGCTTCGCCGTGCCGCTACCCGGGACCGGCGGTGCCCCGCTGCGGCTGGCCGGGTTCGAGGCCGACGGCGGCGCGGCCGTCGGCTTCTCCTACGGGCTGCGGATCGACGGGCTCCGGCTCACCGACGCCAGCGGCGCGCCGCTGCCGCTACCGGTCGACGGCGACTGGCGGGTCACCACCGCGGAGGGGCCGCGCCGCCCGGCCCGGGTGGCCCCGACCGGCGTCGACGCCACCCACCAGATCGACCTGCCCGCCGGGGCCCTGGAGTTCGCCCGCCAGCCCTCGGCCCGGTTCGCCGTGGTGCCCGCCGGGGACGACCAGCCGGTGCCGGCCCTGGTCACCCCGGGGGTCGCCGCGGCGCTGAACGTCCGCACCGGTTACACCGTGACCCTGGCGCTGTCCGGGGTGTCGCTGCCGATCACGGTCGTCGGTCAGGTCGCCGCCGTCCCCGGCACCACCGGCGACGGCGTGCTGCTGGACCTGCCCGCCGCCACGAACCTGCTGCTCCGCCAGCAGGGCACGACCCGGCCGGTGGCCGAGTGGTGGCTGCGCACCGACGCCGGGGGGCACGCCGCCGCGGCGGGCACCCTCGCGGAGCTGCCGGGGACCACCCTGCTCGACCGGCGGCAGGTGGCCGCCGAGGCCGCCCGGGACCCGTACTGGCGGGGTGCCCGGACCGGGCTGCTCGCGGCCGCGCTCGGCTCGGTGCTGCTCGCCCTGGTCGGCCTCGGCGTGGACGTCTGGGCCACCACCCGCCACCGGCTCGCCGAGTTCGCCGTGCTGCACACGCTCGGCGCGAACGCCCGGCTGCTGGCCCGCGCCCTCCTCGCCGAGCAGGCCTTCCTGGCCGGCATCGGCGTCGGCGTCGGGCTGCTGGTCGGGGCCGGCGTGGCGGCCACCATGGTGCCGCTGGTGATCCTCACCCCGGCCGCCGGCCGGCCGGTGCCCGAGGCGGTGTTCACGGTGCCGTGGTCACCGGTCGGGCTGACCGCCGTCGGGCTGCTGGCGGCCGCGCTGGCCTTCGCCGCCCTCATCACCACCGGCATCCGTCGTCGGGTGGCCGCCGCACAGCTCCGGATCGGGGGAGAACGATGAGTCCGTCAGGTGCGCCACGGCGGGTCCGGGCGTACGGGGGGCACTTCCTGCTGCTCGCCGTCCTGACCCTGGTCACCGCGCTGCTGATCACCGCGGTGCCCCGGGTCGCCGAGCGGCTCACCGGGCAGGGGCTGCGGGAGTACGTGGCCGCCCAGCCGGTGGCCCGCCGCGACCTGACGTACACCACCGAGCCGACGGTGCTGCCCCCGACCGCCTCCCGGATCGCCGCCACCCACGCCGGCGAGCTGGCCACCGTCGAGGCGCGGATGCCCGCGCCCGTGCGGCGGACCATCGGTGAGCGGTGGTACTCGGCGCAGACCGGGTTCGGCCGGTTGACCGGGCCGACCCTGAGCCCCGGCAAGGGCCTGATCGACGTCAGCCTGCGCAGCATGACCGGGGTGCCCGAGGCGGCCACCCTGGTCGACGGGCGGTGGCCGGCCGGCGGCACCGGTGCCGGCGACGCCATCGAGGTGGCCCTCGCCGACACCGTGGCCGGCCCGCTCGGCATCCGCGCCGGCAGCACCTTCGCCCTGTCCGTCCTCGACCAGGACGGCAACCCCGTGCGGCAGCGGACGGTGGCCCTGGTCGGGGTGTTCCGGCCGAACGACCCGCGGGCCGGGATCTGGGACGCGCTGCCGCAGATCCTGCGGCTCGCCGCGCCCACGCAGGACGGCAAACCGTTCCTCTCCGTCGCGTACACCTCCGAGGCCGGCTTCGACGCGGCCGCCACCTCCGGCTGGCCGGTCAGTTTCGCCTGGCGCTACCGGGTGGCCCCCGACCGGGTCACCTCCGGGCAGCTCACTGCCCTGGTCGACGGGCTCGCCGCGCTGGAGCGGACCCGTCCCGCCGGGCTCAGCCTGATCCAGGGCGTGGACATCCCGCTTCGCCGCTTCGCCGAGTCGCTCGCCGCCGCCCGTACGCTGCTCGCCGTCATCGCGGCCGGGCTGCTCGCCACGCTGGCCGGCCTGATCCTGCTCGCCGCCCGCCTCGCCGCGCTCCGCCGCCAGGGCGAGTACGCGCTGCTGCGCGCCCGGGGCGGAGCGACAACTGCGGTGCTGGGCCGCGGGCTGGCCGAGTCGCTGCTGGTGCTGCCCCTCGCGGCCGGCGTGGGCTGGCTGCTCGGCGGGCTGCTTCCCGGCGACGGCGCGGAGCTGCGCTGGGTGCTGCTCGCCACGCTGCTGGCCACCCTGGTCCCGCCGCTCACGGCGCTCACCGCCGGCCGGGGCGGCGGCGGTCGGAGCGACCTGATCGGCGCCCGCTCCCCGGCCCTGCGGCTCACCGTCGAGGTGAGCGTGCTCGTGGTCGCCGCGCTCGGCGCGTTCCTGCTCCGCCGGCGCGGGCTCACCCTCGACGGGACGGTGGACCCGCTGCTGGTCTCGGTGCCCGTGCTGCTGGCCGTCGCCGCGGCGCTGGTCGCGCTGCGCGCGTACCCGTGGCCGCTGCGGCTGCTCAGCCGGGCCGCGGCCCGGGCCCGGGGCAGCGTCGCGTTCCTCGGCACCGCCCGCGCCGGCCGGGCCGCCACCACCGGCCCGCTGATCGTGGTGGTGCTGGCCGTGGCGACCGCCGCGTTCTGCGGGGTGGTCGCGGCCGGCATCGAGAACGGCCGGGACCGGGCCGCCGCCGGCGCCGTGCCCGGGGACGTGCTGGTCGACGGGGAGCGGTTCGCCCCGGACACCACCGACGCGCTCGCCGCGCTGCCCGGCGTCCGCGCGGTCACCCCGCTGCTGGTGGAGACCGGCCAGCGCCCGTACGCCGACCAGGCCGGCCGGTTCGGCGGGATCGGCGAGACCCGGGTGCTGCTGGTCGACGGTGCGCGGTTCGCCGAGGTGGTCCGCCGCGCGGGCGTCCCGGTGACCGTCCCCGACGCGCTGCGCGCCACCGGCGACGGCACCGCACCGCTGCCGGCGCTGGTCTCCCCGGCGCTGGCCGACGAGTTCACCGACGCCGGCCTGGCCGACCCGGCCGGCCGGCGCCCCGCCTGGCTGGACGTGCAGGGCAACCGGCTGCCGGTGCGCACGGCCGCGACCGTCGACGAGTTCCCGCTGGTCGACCGGGACGTCACCCGGTTCGTGGTGCTGCCCTGGCCGGCGCTGCCGGCGGACGCCCTGCACCCGCTCGCCCCCACCGGCTTCCTGCTGGCCGGCGACCGGGTCGACCCGGCCGCGGTGGCCCGGGTGGTGGGCGAGGGGGCTCAGCGCTACCAGCAGGCCGGGGCGCTGACCGGCGGGGAGCAGCCCCGCGAGCCCACCATCACCACCCGCTCGGCGGTCCGCGCCGAGCTGGGCGGCAGCGGGGTGAACGGCCTGCTGGTCTTCGGCTTCACCATCGGCGCGGTCGGCGGCGCCGTGCTGGGCCTGCTCGCGCTGGCCTTCGCCGTGCTGGCCGGGGCGCGCGGCCGCGGGCAGGTGCTGTCCCGGCTGCGCACCATGGGCCTGTCCCGCCGGCAGTGGCGCGGGCTGCTGCTGGTGGAGCTGACCCCGCTGGTGCTGGTCTCCGTGCTCACCGGCGCGGTGGTCGGCGCGCTGCTGCCGGTGCTGCTCACCCCCGTGCTCGGCCTGCCCGCCTTCACCGGCGGGGTGGCGGTGCGGGCACGTTTCGAACCCGGCCTGGTGGCCGGGGTGCTGGGCCTCGCCGTGCTGGCCCTCGGCTTCGCCGTCGCCGTCGAGGCTGTGAACAACCGTCGGATGCGCCTCGGCGAGGTGCTCCGGCTCGGAGAGGAGAGCTGAGATGACCGCGATCGACTATGGCCATCCGGGCTCGGGGCGTCTGACGCCGCGCAGCGACCCCGGACAGCCGGCGTCCGCCGTACCGGACCTGGCCGCCCTTCAGCAGCGCGCGGCGGAGCGCGCCGCCGAACGGGCCGGCGGCCGGGACCGGCTGCGCGGGCACATCGTCTGCGACGGCCTGGTCCGCATCTTCAAGACCGAGGGGGTGGAGGTGGTCGCCCTCCAGGGCCTCGACCTGGTCATCGACCGGGGCGAGCTGGTGGCGATCGTCGGTGCCTCCGGGTCCGGCAAGTCGACCCTGCTGAACATCCTCTCCGGGCTGGACACCCCGACCGCCGGCATCGCCCGGGTCGCCGACTACGACCTGCTCGCCCTGTCGACCCGGCGCCGGCTCGCCTACCGCCGTGAGGTGGTCGGCTTCGTCTGGCAGCAGACCGGCCGGAACCTGCTGCCGTACCTGACCGCGCTGGAGAACGTGGAGCTGCCGATGAAGCTGGCCGGCGGCCGCTCCCGGCGGGCCCGGCGGGAACGGGCCCGGGAGCTGCTCGACCTCGTCGGGGTGGGCTACTGCGCGGATCGCCGGCCGGGCCAGCTGAGCGGCGGCGAGCAGCAGCGCTGCGCGGTGGCGGTGGCGGTGGCCAACGACCCGGAGGTGCTCTTCGCCGACGAGCCGACCGGCGAGCTGGACGAGGCCACCGGGGCGGAGGTGTTCGCCGCGCTGCGCACCATCAACGCCGAGTTGGGCGTCACCATCGTGGTGGTCACCCACGACCACGCCGTGGCCGGCCAGGTCCGCCGCACCGTCGCCATCCGCGACGGCCGGACCTCCTCCGAGGTACGCCGCACCGCCCGGGTCGCCGCCGACGGCAGCACCGAGCTGGTCAGCGAGGAGTACGCGGTGCTCGACCGGACCGGCCGGATGCAGCTGCCGGCGTCGTTCGTGGACGCCCTGTCCCTGCGCGACCGGGTCCGGCTCAACCTGGAACCCGACCACGTCGAGGTGCGGCCGGGCGACCGGGCGCACGCCGAGGAGAGTGAGTGATGACCGAGCAGCTGACCGTGGCGCCCGCCCGCGTCGCCGTCGACGAGGTGGTGCGGGTCGAGGGGGTGAGCCGCACCTTCGGCAAGGGCGAGCACGCGGTCCACGCCGTGCGGGACGTCTCCTTCTGGGCGGCCCGGGGTGAGCTGGTCGCGGTCCGGGGCCGCTCCGGCGCCGGCAAGACCACGCTGCTGAACCTGGTCGGCGGGCTGGACCGGCCGGACAGCGGGCGGGTCCGGGTGGCCGGGCACGAGGTGACGGCCGCCAGTGAGCGGGAGTTGCTGGCGCTGCGCCGGGGCACCGTCGGGTTCATCTTCCAGACCTTCGGCCTGGTGCCGATCCTGTCGGCGGCGGAGAACGTCGGGGTGCCGCTGCGGCTGGCCAAGGTGCCCGCCGCGGAGCGGGAGCAGCGGGTGGCCGTGCTGCTGGAACTGGTCGGCCTGGGCGCGCACGCCGCGCAGCGCCCGTACGAGCTCTCGGGCGGCCAGCAGCAGCGGGTGGCGGTCGCCCGGGCGCTGGCCAACGAGCCGGACCTGCTCATCGCCGACGAGCCGACCGGCCAGCTCGACTCGGAGACCGGCCGGTCGATCATGGACCTGCTCCGCGCCGTGGTGCACGCCCGCGGCATGACCGCCCTGGTCGCCACCCACGACCCGGCCCTCATCGAGATGGCCGACCGCACCCTGACCCTCCGCGACGGCCGCCTGCTCCCCGACTGACCCGACCGACCCGGACCCAC
>NZ_JBSSLX010000129.1:0-16812 GCF_053890995.1 Micromonospora sp. I033
CGGCCACCTTCGCCGGCTCGTGCGGGGTCTCGCGCAGCGCCTTGGCGGCGGCCCACCGGGAGGACCTCGCCCATGCGCGCCACCGTGATCCACGGCCCGAACGACGTCCGGGTCGAGGAGGTGCCGGACGCCGCCGTCCGCAACCCCACCGACGCCGTCGTGCGCACCGTGCTGGCCTGCATCTGCGGCAGCGACCTGTGGGCGTACCGGGGGGTGGCCCAGCGGCAGCCGGGGCAGCGCATCGGGCACGAGTTCCTCGGCGTGGTCGAGGCTGTCGGCGCCGAGGTCGGCTCGGTGCGGGTCGGCGACCTGGTGGTGGCGCCGTTCGTCTGGTCCGACGGCACCTGCGACTTCTGCCGCGAGGGCCTGCACACCTCCTGCCCGCACGGCGGCTTCTGGGGTTCCGTCGGCTCCGACGGCGGTCAGGGTGAGGCCGTCCGGGTGCCGTACGCCGACGGCACCCTGGTGAAGCTGCCCGCCGAGGCGGCCGGCGACGAGCGGCTGCTCACCGCGCTGCTGGCGCTCTCCGACGTGCTGGCCACCGGCCACCACGCCGCCCTCGCCGCCCGGGTCCGCCCCGGTGCCACCGTCGCCGTGGTCGGTGACGGCGCGGTCGGGCTCTGCGGGGTGCTCGCCGCGCGGCGGCTCGGCGCGGAGCAGATCATCGCGCTGGGCCGGCACACCGACCGCACCGACATCGCCCGTTCCTTCGGGGCCACCGACGTGGTCGCCGAGCGGGGCGAGGCGGCGATCGCGGCGGTGCGGGAGCTGACCAAGGGGCAGGGCGCGCACGCCGTGCTGGAGGCGGTCGGCACCGAGGAGTCGATGCGGACCGCGATCTCCATCGCCCGCGACGGTGGCGCGGTCGGCTACGTGGGTGTCCCGCACGGCGGCAGCGCCGGGGTGGACATCCGGCAGATGTTCGACCGCAACGTGACGCTCGCCGGCGGCGTCGCGCCGGCCCGGGCGTACATCCCGGAGCTGCTGCCCGACGTGCTGGACGGCACCGTGGACCCGTCCCCGGTCTTCGACCGGTCGGTGACCCTCGACGGGGTGCCGGACGGCTACCGGGCGATGGACGAGCGGACCGCGCTGAAGGTGCGCATCACCTTCTGACCGCGGGCGCGCGCCTTCCGCCGGCGTCAGGGGTGTCGCCCCTGGTGAGCGGCGTGGCTCGTGCCGTACGGTGCTCGCCGTGACCGCGCACGATCTTGTCCCGCCCGGCCCGGTGGCCGTGCTCGCCAACCCGACCGCCGGCCGGGGACGGCACCGTGGCCTGCTGCCCCGGCTGATGGAGCGGCTGGGCGGCGCCGGCCGGCCGGTCGAGCTGCTGCGGGCGCGTACCCCGGAGGAGGCGGAGGCGGCGTGCCACGCCGCGGTCGCCGGCGGCGCCGGTGCGCTGGTCGCCGTCGGCGGGGACGGCACGGTGCACCGGGCGTTGCAGGCGGTCGCCGGCACCACGGTGCCGTTCGGTCCGGTCCCCGCCGGCACCGGCAACGACTTCGCCGCGGACACCGGCTTCCCGGCCGACCCCCTCGCGGCGGTCGAGGTGATCGCCGACGCGCTGCGCGCCGGCCGCACCCGCCCGGTCGACCTGGCCCGGCTGACCACCCCGGGCGGCGCCGACCGCTGGTACGGCGCCGTGCTGGCCGCCGGCTTCGACGCGATCGTCAACGAGCGGGCCAACCGGATGCGCTGGCCGCGCGGCCCGCGCCGCTACGACCTGGCCATCCTGGTCGAGCTGGCCCGGCTGCGGCCGCGCCGCTACCGGCTGCGCCTCGACGGCGTGGAGCAGGAGGTCGACGCGGTCCTGGTCGCGGTCGGCAACGGGGCCAGCTACGGCGGCGGCATGCGGATCTGCCCCGACGCCGACCCGACCGACGGCCTGCTGGACGTGGTGGTCGGCGGCCGCTTCGACCGGCGCACCCTGATCCGGGTCAAGCCCCGCATCTACCAGGGCACCCACGTCGACCACCCGCTGGTGCGCAGCTACCGGGCCCGCACGGTCGAGCTGGACGCCGAGGGCATCACCACGTACGCCGACGGGGAGCGGGCGTTCGACCTGCCGGTGCGGGTCAGCGCGGTGCCGGCGGCGGTGCGGCTGCTGCGCTGACCAGCGCGCCGCCCTCGGCGCCCGCTCCGGCCGGCGGTGGGGCGGGGGCCGGGGCGCCGGCCCGTACCGCGCCGATGCTCGCCGCGATCACCAGGGCGATGGCGAGCACCTCGACCGGGTGCAGCGCCTGGCCGAGCACCAGCCAGCCGGCCAGCGCGGCGATCGCCGGCCCGAGGCTCATGAGCACGGCGAAGGTCGCCGTGGGCAGCCGCCGCAGCGCCAGCAGTTCCAGGGTGTACGGCAGCACCGAGGCGAGCAGCGCCAGCCCGGTGCCGAGCCCGAGCACCGCCGGGTGCCACAGCCGGCTGCCCGAGCCGACCAGCCCGATCGGCAGGGTGACCAGCGCGGCCACCGCGAGCGCCAGGGCCAGCCCGTCGGCCCGGGGGAACCGCCCGCCGACCCGGGCCGAGCAGACGATGTACGCCGCCCACAGCGCGCCCGCGCTCAACGCCAGCGCGGCCCCGACCGGGTCCAGCCGGTCGAACCCGCCCTGCCCGAGCAGGGCCACCCCGGCCAGCGCCAGGCCGGCCCAGCACCAGGCGGCCACCCGGCGGGCGGTGACCACCGACAGCGCCAGCGGGCCGAGCACCTCCAGGGTCACCGCCGGTCCGAGCGGGATCCGCTCGATCGCCTGGTAGAAGATCGAGTTCATGCCGGCCAGGGCCAGCCCGAAGGCGACCACGGCCGCCCAGTCGCCCCGGCCGTGCCCGCGCAGCCGGGGGCGGCACACGGCCAGCATCAGCAGCGCGCCGATGGTCAGCCGCAGGGTGACCGCGCCGGCCACCCCGGTACGCGGGAAGAGCAGCGCGGCCACCGCCGAGCCGAACTGCACCGACAGCGCCCCGCCGAGCACCAGCCCGACCGCGCCGAGCCGGCCACCGGAGAGCCGTCCGGTGAATTGGCGACGAAAGGAGCGGTCGGACGTCATGTCGTTACGCTAGCGCCGCTGGTCAGCGCCGGTGCCGCCGGGCCGGGGCGATCCTGGGCACGCTCCCGTCCCGTGGTCGGCGGGTCCGGCGAGGTGGCGCCCGACGCTCAGTCGGGCAGGGCGAGGTCGAGCACCGCGCCCAGCCCGTTCGGCCGGCCCGGGTCGGCGCAGGGCAGCACCAGCACCCCGCAGCCGGCCGCCACGGCGCCCGCGTCGGCGGGGGTGTCACCCACCATGAGCGTCCGCTCCGGGTCGACGCCGAGCATCCCGCACGCCCGCAGGAAGATCCCCGGATCCGGCTTGCAGCGCCCCACCTCGTACGACAGGGCGCAGGCGTCGACCAGCCCGTCCAGCTTCCACGCGGCGAGCAGCGGCCGGAGGTCGAACCCGATGTTGCTGACCACCGCCACCTTCACCCCGGCCTCCTGGAGCGCGGCCAGCACCGGCTCGGTGTCCGGGTACGGCACCCAGCCCTCCGGGACCAGCAGCCGCTCGTAGAGCGCGTCGGCGAACCCGTCGATGCCGGCGTCCACCGTCTCGGCCAGCCCCGTGTAGGCGCCCCGGTGGGCGTGCGGGTAGAGGTCCCGGTCGGCCCACAGCTCGGCCAGCCGGGGCGGCACCCGGGCCGGCAGCGGCCCGCCCGCCCGGCCGGCGGTGAGCAGCCGGTCGGCCAGCGCGGTGGCCCGCATCCGGTCCAGCTCGACCCCGCAGGCCGCCGCGGCGGCGAGTACCCACTCGCGGGGCTCCTCCACCTGGGCGAGGGTGCCGTGGAAGTCGAAGAGCACCGCCTCCACGGGGCGGCGGGACGGGCTCGGGCGGACGGCGTCGTCGGCGCCGCTCGAGAGTCGGGGCGGTTCGGCATGATCCGGCACGTCGTGCACCCTACCGACCCGCTCCGACCCACCTGCCGGACGGCCTTGACCGGTGGTCGTCGTCCCCACCGATTAATCTTGGGGACATGTCGAGCCCCGCCGAGCGGTACGCCGCGGCGCGCCGCCGGGCCGCGCAGGCCTCCGCCTTCCCGGCCCTGGACGAATTCGCCCGCGATCTCGGGTTCGACCTCGACGACTTCCAGCGGGAGGCGTGCGAGGCCCTGGAACGGGGCAGCGGCGTGCTGGTCTGCGCGCCCACCGGTGCCGGCAAGACCGTGGTGGGCGAATTCGCCGTACACCTGGCGCTGCGGGGCACGCCCGGGAAGCCGGCGGCGGCCGACGGCGGCGGGGGCCCGACCACCCGGCGCAAGTGCTTCTACACCACGCCGATCAAGGCGCTCTCCAACCAGAAGTACCACGACCTGGTCGACCGCTACGGCGCCGAGCAGGTCGGCCTGCTCACCGGCGACAACGCGATCAACGGCGACGCGCCCGTGGTGGTGATGACCACCGAGGTGCTGCGCAACATGCTCTACGCCGGCTCGGCCACCCTCGAGGGCCTCGCCTACGTGGTGATGGACGAGGTGCACTACCTGGCCGACCGGTTCCGCGGCGGCGTCTGGGAAGAGGTGATCATCCACCTGCCCGCCTCGGTCACCCTGGTCTCGCTGTCGGCCACCGTCTCCAACGCCGAGGAGTTCGCCGACTGGCTCGTCACCGTGCGCGGCGAGACCGCCGTGGTGGTCAGCGAGCACCGCCCGGTGCCGCTCTGGCAGCACATGCTGGTCGGCAAGCGGATGTTCGACCTGTTCCACGACGCCGACGCCGCCCGCAAGCACGACGTCCACCCGGAGCTGCTGCGCTACACCCGGGACACCGTGCGCCGGCTGGAGCTGGGGGAGGGGCGCAGCGCCGGTCCCGGCGCGGGCCGGCGCGGACCCCGCTGGCGCGGCCCCATGCGCCCCGACATCGTCGAGCGGCTGGACCGGGAGAACCTGCTCCCCGCGATTCTGTTCATCTTCAGCCGGGCCGGCTGCCAGGCGGCCGTGCAGCAGTGCCTCGCCGCCGGGCTGCGGCTCACCTCGCCCGAGGAGCGCACCGAGATCCGCCAGGTGGTCGAGTCACGGATCACCGCGATCCCCGGCGAGGACCTGACCGTGCTGGGCTACTGGGAGTGGCTCGACGGCCTGGAGCGCGGCCTCGCCGCCCACCACGCCGGCATGCTGCCCGCGTTCAAGGAGGTCGTCGAGGAGCTGTTCGTCCGCGGCCTGGTCAAGGCGGTCTTCGCCACCGAGACGCTCGCCCTCGGCATCAACATGCCGGCCCGCTGCGTGGTGCTGGAGCGCCTGGTCAAGTTCAACGGCGAGGCGCACGTCGACCTCACCCCGGGGGAATACACGCAGCTCACCGGCCGGGCCGGCCGGCGCGGCATCGACGTCGAGGGACACGCCGTGGTGGTCTGGTCGCCGGAGACCGACCCCCGGCACGTCGCCGGCCTCGCCTCCACCCGCACCTACCCGCTGCGGTCCAGCTTCCGACCCTCCTACAACATGGCCGTCAACCTGGTCGGCACCGTCGGCGCCGAGCCGGCCCGGGCCCTGCTGGAGTCCTCCTTCGCGCAGTTCCAGGCGGACCGGTCGGTGGTCGGCCTGGCCCGGCAGGTGCAGCGCAACACCGAGACCATCGAGGCGTACGGCGCCGAGGCGGCCTGCCACCGGGGCGACTTCGACGAATACTTCGCCCTGCGGGTGGCCATCGCCGACCGGGAGCGCGCCATCGCCCGGCAGGGGCAGACCCAGCGCAAGGCGGCGGCCGTCGCCTCGCTGGAGCGGCTGCGGGTGGGCGACGTGATCCGGGTGCCGTCCGGCCGGCGGGCCGGCCTCGCCGTGGTGCTCGACCCGGCCACCGGCGGCTTCGGCGAGCCCCGCCCGCTGGTGCTCACCCAGGACCGGTGGGCCGGGCGGGTCAGCCCCGGCGACTTCACCACCCCGGCCGAGGTGCTCGCCCGGATCCGGGTGCCCAAGCACTTCAACCACCGCTCGCCGGCGGCCCGCCGGGACCTGGCCGCCGAGGTCAGCGGCACCGGGCTGGACCGGCACGGCGGCCGGCGGGGCGGGCGCTCCCGGCAGGCGGTCGGCGAGGACCACCGGCTCAGCCAGCTCCGCACCGAGCTGCGCGGGCACCCCTGCCACGCCTGCCCCGACCGGGAGGAGCACGCCCGGTGGGCCGAGCGGCGCCGCCGCCTGGAGCGCGACACCGAGGAGCTGCGCCAGCGGGTGGCCGGGCGGACCGGTTCGCTGGCCCGCACCTTCGACCGGATCGTCGCGCTGCTGACGTCGCGCGGCTACCTCTCCGCCGACGGCGAGGTCACCGACGCCGGCCGGATGCTCGGCCGGATCTGGACCGAGGCCGACCTGTTGGTCGCCGAGTGCCTGCGCCGCAAGGTGTGGGACGGGCTCTCCCCGGCCGAGCTGGCCGCCGCCGTCTCCGTGGTGGTCTTCGAGGCCCGCCGGGACGTCGACGAGCGGGCCGGCCTGCCGCGTGGCCCGGTCGCCGAGGCGGTCGACGAGACGCTCAAGCTGTGGGGCGACATCGAGGCCGACGAGGCGTCCCGCGGCCTGGCGGTCACCCGCGAGCCGGACCTCGGGTTCGCCTGGCCGATCTACCGCTGGGCGCGCGGCGAGGCCCTGGCCAAGGTGCTGGCCAGCGGGCACCAGATCGACGGCGAGATGCCCGCCGGCGACTTCGTCCGCTGGGCCCGCCAGGTCGTCGACCTGCTCGGCCAGCTCGCCGACTCCGGCGGCGCCTCGACCGAGCTGCGCTCCACCGCCCGGCAGGCGATCGCGGCGGTCAACCGGGGCGTGCTGGCGTACCACGCCGCCGCCTGACCGCCGGACCGGCCATGCCGGGTCAGGGCCGGGGCATGGCCAGCGCGTCCACGAGGCGCCGGCACGAGCCGGCGAGGTTCCACCGCTGCGCCAGCTCCAGCAGCCGGTCCGGGTCCGCCGGCGCCGTCGGCAACGCGGTGGATAGCTCCGGCAGCGGCACGTCGGTGGCGACCTGGACGACCTTCGGCGCGACGGCCAGGTAGTCCCGGGCCCCGTTCAGCTTGGCGCGCAGGCCCGGGGCGAAGCCGGAGCCCGGGTCGTCCAGCGCGGCGAGAATGCCGGGCAGCCCGTCGTAGCGCTCGATGAGGCGGGCGGCGGTCTTCTCGCCCACCCCGGGCACGCCCGGCAGGCCGTCGCTCGGGTCGCCGCGCAGCGCCGCGAAGTCGGCGTAGCGGTCGGCGGGGACGCCGTAGCGGGCCCGGACCGCGGCGTCGTCGCAGTCGTCCAGCTTGGCCACGCCCCGGCCCACGTAGAGCAGGCGCACCTGGCGGGCGTCGTCGACGAGCTGGAACAGGTCGCGGTCGCCGGAGACCACCTCCGCTGGGCCGGGCTGGGTCACCGAGAGGGTGCCCAGCACGTCGTCGGCCTCGTAGCCGGTGGCGCCCACCGCGGTGATGCCGAGCGCGTCGAGGACCTCCAGGATCATCGGCACCTGCGGGGAGAGCGTGTCCGGCACCACCTCGCCGCCCTCCGGCGCGACCCGGTGCGCCTTGTAGGACGGCAGCAGCTCCACCCGCCACGCCGGTCGCCAGTCGTGGTCCAGCGCGCAGACCATCCGGTCCGGCCGCCGGGTGCGGACGAGCTGGGCCAGCATGTCGAGGAAACCGCGGACGGCGTTGACCGGCTGGCCGTCGTCCGTCTTCGCCGCCGACTCGGGGATGCCGAAGTAGGCGCGGAAGTAGAGGCTCGGGGAGTCGATCAGCAGGATCGGGGGTCGGTGTGCCACGCCGACAAGCCTGGCACAGCCCACCGACGAGGTGGGGGACGCGGCAGCGCAGCGGCTCTCCGCCGACCAGCTCGACCGTCGGACCCCCTCGGCGGGAAACCGGGCGGCGCGGGCGGCGTGCGATGCGCAGACTGGCGGGGTGACGTTCGTACCCGGCCTGACCCTGGCGCACCGGTTCCACGACGAGGTGGTCGCCCCGCTGCTGGCCCGCCGGCTGCCCGGCCTGCGCTACGCCGCCGGGCTGCTCGACGGCGGCTCCGAGCTGCTCGGCCTGGACACGCCCCGGTCGACCGACCACGACTGGGGGCCGCGCACCCAGCTCTTCGTCGCCGCCGGGGCCGAGGTGGCGCCGGTGCGGGCGGTCCTCGACGCGGAGCTGCCGACCGAGTTCCTCGGCTGGCCGACCCGGTTCACCGGCGGCCCGACGGTGCGGCTCGGGGTGGCCCGCGCCGACGGGGAGCGGCACGGGGTCAGCGTCGACGAGCTGGGGGCCTGGCTGCGGGACCGGCTCGGTGGGGATCCGCAGGCCGGGATGACGACGGTCGACTGGCTGGCCGCACCCACCCAGCGGCTCGCCGAGCTGACCGGCGGGGCCGTGTTCCACGACGGGCTCGACGGGGCGCTCACCGCCGTCCGGGCCCGGCTGGCGTGGTACCCGGACGACGTGTGGCGGCACGTGCTGGCGTCCGGATGGCAGCGGGTCGGCCAGGCCGAGCACCTGGCCGGCCGCTGCGCCGAGGTCGGCGACGAGCTGGGCAGCCGGGTGGTGACCGCCGGGCTGGCCCGCGACCTGATGCGCCTGGGCCTGCTGCTGCACCGCCGCTGGCCCCCGTACGCGAAATGGCTCGGCACGGTCTTCGCGGCGCTGCCAGCGGCGGCGCCGCTGGTGGACGCGCTGGCCACCGCCCTCGGGCCGGACGGGTGGCCCCGGCGGCAGGCCGGGCTCGTCCGGGCGCTGGAGACGGTCGCGGCCTGGACCAACGACACCGGGCTGGCCGCGCCGGTCGACCCGGCCGCCCGACCGTTCCACGACCGGCCGTTCCTGGTCCTGGACGCCGAGCGGTTCACGGGCGCGCTGCGGGCCGCGATCACCGACCCGGTGCTGCGCGAACGCCCACCGGTGGGCGGCGTGGACCAGTACCTCGACAACGTCGACGTGCTCACCCACCCGGACCGGGCCCGGCGGGTCGCCGCAGCCGTCCTCCCGGACTGAGCGCCGGCGGTCCGGCCGGCGGCGAATCCGCGCCGGGTCCGCGCCGGCCGCCCGGCCGTCAGGCGGGGCTCGCCGGAGCATCCTGCCGGTGCCGCGCGAACTCCCACGGGTCGTGCGCGGAGACCACGTCGACCTGGTCCGGCTGCTCGGCGAGGAGAGCCCGGAGCCGCTCCACGTTCCGCAGCCGCAGCGGACGGTCCGTCTCGACGGACGCCTGCAGGGCGTCGAACGCCGGCGGAGCCGGCGGCAGACCGGGCTGGACCTCCCCGCGGTAGAAGTAGGTGTCGCCGGCGTGGACCAGCCATGCCGAGCCGGCGCCGGTGGGGCGTCGCACCGCCACGGCCACGTGCCCCGGGGTGTGCCCGGCCAGCGGCACCAGCAGGATCTCCGGCGGCAGGCCGGCGAGCTGCTGGACGCCGTCGAAGCCCAGCCAGCGCTCCCCGTCGTCGCCGGAGTAGGTGACCCAGTGCGGGTCGTGCGCCCAGTGCGTCGGCAGGTAGCGGTCGTGGCCGACGACCGTGGCGGCGCGGTGCTCGGCCTCGTGCAGGTGCACCCGCGCGTGCGGGAAGTCGGCCAGCCCGCCGGTGTGGTCCCGGTGCAGGTGGGTCACCACGACGTGGTGAACGTCGGCGGGCGTGTACCCGAGCCGCCGGAGCTGGCGGACGGCCGTCTCCTCCGGGTCGAGGACCGGCTGGGCCCACGCGAGGAAGTCCGCGCCGAGGCGCCGCTGCGGGTCCCGGACGTCGGGCGTGCCGTACCCGGTCTCGACGAGCACCAGGCCGGCGGAGTCGGTCTCGACGAGCAGGCAGTGGCAGACTGCGGGCAACGGCCCGAGCGTGCCGTCCGGATCGGACGGCGGGGCGACCTCCCGCATGGATCCGCAGTTGAGGTGGTGGATGCGCATGGTTCCCCCTGAGCTGGCGACGAACGGCCGTGCCGAACGCTAGGAGGCGGTCTCGTGACTCACCAAACGGTTGGCCACGACGAGGTGGACCTGCACCGGCTCTGCGCCGGCCCCGACGCCCGCCCCGATCCGTCCTGCCCGGTGGAGGTCACCCTGGCCGCACTGCGCGGCCGCTGGACCGCCCTGGTGATCGGCGCGGTGGCCCGGGGTCCGCACTCGTTCAGCGACCTCGCGCACGCGCTGCCGGCTCTGTCGGACAAGGTGCTGACCGATCGCCTGGTCCAGCTGACCGCGGCCGGCGTGGTCGCCCGCCGGCGCACCGCGTCCTGGCCGCCGCGGGTGACCTACACGCTCACCGAGCGGGGTCGGACGCTGCTGCCGGTGCTCCGGGCCATGTGGGACTGGGGCGCGGGGGAGGCCGGCTAGCGGGGGTCAGCGCGCGGCGACGGTCTCCGGGGCGACCGGCTCGTCGACGCCCAGGTCGGTCAGGTCGCGCAGGCGGCGCACCGGTGACAGCAGCAGGGCCAGGGGAGCCAGCACCGTCGCCGCGGCGAAGCAGAACAGGGTGGCGCGGGCGCCGGCGAACCCGGCGAGCGCTCCGGCGAGCAGCCCGCCGACCGGGATGGCGCCCCAGGAGACGAAGCGGACCGTGGCCATCACCCGGGAGAGCAGCTCGGGCGGGCTGGCGGTCTGCCGGTAGGTGCGGGTGGTCACGCTGAGGACCACCACGCCGCCGGCGAAGACCACGTTGCCGGCCGCGAACGCGAGGTACGCCGGCCAGCCGGCGCCCAGCGGCACCAGGAACGCGCCGCCGACCGACACCAGACAGGCGACCAGCAGTGAGCGGGCGGTGCCCCACCGGCCGGTGATCCAGGGGGTCAGGGCCGCGCCGACCAGCGAGCCGACCCCCTCGACCGCGAGCAGCACACCGACCAGCGCCGCCGGGGCGTGCAGCTCCCGGACCAGGTAGAGCGGGTAGACGGCGAGCTGCGCCCCGCAGACGAAGTTCACCGCGGTGGCCGTCCACATGGTCGGCCCCATCACCGGGTGGCGGGTCACGTACCGCCAGCCCTCGCCGATCATGGCGCGGACCGGGGGCCAGCGGTCCGGGGCGTCGACCCGGCGGGGCGGCAACGACTTGAGCAGCGCGGCGGAGACCAGGTAGCTGGCCGCGTCGACCAGCACGGCCGGCACCGCGCCGAGGGCCTGCACCGCCAGGCCGCCCAGGGACGGGCCGCTGAGCTGGGTGGCGGCGTGGGTGGCCGAGGTGAGGCTGTTGCGGGCGTGCAACTGGTCGCGGCCGACGATGGCCGGCAGGAAGGTGGCGTTGGCGACGTCGAACAGCACGTTGGCGAAGCTGACCACCAGTGCCACGACGACCAGCTGGGCCACGGTGAGCCGGTCCCACCACCAGGCGAGCGGCACGGAGGCCACCGCGAGGGCCCGGGCCAGGTCGGCGCCGACCTGGGCGCCGCGCAGCGGCAGCCGCTGGACGATCACGCCGGCGGGCAGGCCGATCACCAGCCAGGCGACGTAGCTCGCGGCGGCGACCAGGCCCATCTCGAACGCGGACGCGTCGAGCACGGTCAGCGCGGTCAGCGGCAACGCGACCGCACCGACCGCCGACCCCACCGAACTGGTGGTGCCGGCGGCCCACCAGCGCCAGAACACCCCGGCCCCCTGCCCGACGGACATGCCGCCAACCCCCGATCCGAGCCAGTGAGTTCCAATCTGAAACGGACTATAGTCGAGGCTGCGGGCCCAGCGGGAGGTGGGATGTGAGACGGGCGGACCTCGGCGACGCCGACTGCGGCATCGCGCAGGCGCTCGGCGTGCTGGGCGACTGGTGGACGGTGCTGATCGTGCGCGAGATCGCCGGCGGCACCACCCGGTTCGACGCGTTGCAGCGCGAGCTGGGCGTCAGCCGCCGGGCGCTCACCGAGCGGCTCGGCGGGCTGGTCGCGCACGGCGTGCTGCGCCGCGAGCCCTACTCGGTGCACCCGCCGCGCCACGACTACCTGCTCACCGCCAAGGGGGAGGCCCTGCTGCCGGTGCTGGTCGCGTTGCAGGACTGGGGCACCCGGCACGTGATGGGCGACGGCGCGCTGACCGCCACCGCCGACACGGACTCCGCCGAGGCACGCCGGGTGCACCGGCTCGTCGGCCGCCGCGTACCCCCGATGAACCTGCTCCGGCACGACGGTGGCACGGAGCCGCCGGCGGTGCCCGGGCGATGGACCGTGCTCTACCTGTTCCCGGGGGCGTTCGCGCCGGGCGCCCCGGCCCTCCCGCCGGCCTGGGGCGAGATCCCCGGCGCCGTCGGGTGCACGCTCGAGTCACGGACGTACGCCGACCGGCACCCGCTGTTCCACGCCGCCGGGGCCGAGGTGCGGGGGGTGAGCACCCAGCGCCCGGACCAGCTCGCCGCCTTCGCCGCGCACGCCCGACTGCCGTACCCGCTGCTGTCCGACGAGGACGGCCGGCTCGCCGCCGGCCTGCTGCTGCCCACCTTCCGCGCCGGCGGCGTGACCCGGTTCAAGCGGCTCACCCTGCTGCTGGACCCGGAGGCGGTGGTCCGGGCGGTGCAGTTCCCGGTCACCGACCCGGCCGGCTCGGTCGACGAGATGCTCGCCGAGGTGCGCCGCCGCACCGCCGCCGGGGCGGTCCAGGGGCCAGCGTGACCGGGCGTCCTGGCTCCTGCTGATGTCTCAGCGGGACGACGTCCAACCCTGCCGGTGCAGCCGTTCGATGCCGTCCAGCAGCAGGTCCAGGGCGAACTCGAACTCGAACTGGTCGTCGCAGCCCTGTCCCACGACCGACCCGCCGTCGTGGGACGCCGCGCCGGCGATCTCCGCGAGGTGCGGGAATCTGGCGGCGATCTCCGGCGGGAGGTCCGTCGGCGTGTCCGCGTCGGTCGTGCCGGACCGGCCGGCGCGCCGGGAGGGGTCGAACAGTTCCTGGCTGAAGCCCAGGATCCGGCTGCCCATCGCGTGCATCACGTGGTGCGCGAGGTCGGCGGAGAACCCGCCGGCCCGGAAGGTCCCGACCATCGAGTCGAGGTAGGCCAGGATGGCCGGCGTCGCCATGTTCCGCGACTCGATCGCCAGCGGCGCCCAGGGGTGACGCCGCAGCGCCTCCCGCGCCGAGAGGATGCGCCGGCGGACCGTGTGCTTCCAGTCGGCGTCGGGCACGGCCGGGTCGATCTCGCCGACGACCGCGTCGATCATGCCGTCGAGCAGTTCGTCCTTGTTGGCCACGTGCTTGTAGAGGGCCATCGGCACGACGCCCAGATCCTGGGCGAGGTTGCGCATGCTGAGGGATTCGATCCCGGCCTGGTCGGCGAGCGCGACGGCGGCGTGCAGGATCCGGTCCCTGCTCAGCGGCGTCCGGGGCAGCGTCTCAGCCTGCTCAGCCATCTCGATCCTCGTCTTTCGGCGGCGGTTGAACGATAACGCCCTTGACGGGTGTACGGCGTACACCTACCGTGTGTCCCATGAGGTGTACGCCGTACACCGAGGGGAGGGCACGATGAAGGCGATCGTCCAGGACCGGTACGGCCCGCCGGAAGCGCTCACGCTCGCGGAGGTGGACACGCCCGTGCCCGCCGCCGACGAGGTGCTCGTGCGGGTGGAGGCCGCCGCGCTCAACGCGTACGACTGGCACGCCATGCGCGGCGATCCGTGGCTGGCGCGGTTGACCATGGGCCGGTCGAGGCCCCGGGCGCGCATCCGGGGCCGGGATTTCGCGGGCCGGGTCGAGGCCGTCGGCGCCGACGTCCGGCAGGTGCGCCCGGGCGACGCCGTATTCGGCGACCTCGGCGAGGCCAACGGCGCGTTCGCGGAGTACGTGTGCGTGCCCGAGACCCTGGTCGCGGCGAAGCCGGCGAACCTGACGCCCCAGCAGGCGGCCGCCCTGCCGCTGGCCGGCATCACCGCCCTGCTGGGACTGCGCGACGCCGGGCAGGTGGAGCCCGGCCACCGCGTTCTCATCAACGGCGCCTCCGGCGGTGTCGGCACCCTGGCGGTCCAGCTGGCCAAGGCGCTGGGCGCGACCGTGACCGGGGTGTGCAGCACCCGCAACGTGGAGCTGGTCCGCTCGCTCGGCGCCGACCACGTCGTCGACTACACCCGCGACGACTTCACCCGGCGCGCCGGCCGTCACGACGTCGTGTTCGACCTGGTCGGCAACCGCTCACTCACCGCGCTCCGGCGGGTGCTGACCCCGACCGGGGCGCTGGTGCTCTCCGGCGGCGGCGTGTACCGCGGCGGCAGCCTCATCGGACCGGTCTGGCTCATCGGGCGCGGGCGGCTGCTGGCCCCCCTCGTCCGACACCGCATCGTCACCCTGGCGACGGCGCCCGGCCGCCAGCATCTCGACACGCTCAGCGCCCACGCCGAGGCCGGCCGCCTCACCCCCGTCATCGACCGGACCTATCCGCTCCACGAGGTGCCCCGGGCCATCCGGTATCTCGAAGGTGAGCACGCGCGGGCGAAGGTGGTCATCACCGTCTGACGTGCCCGCCCGGACCCTCCTGGGCGCCGGACGCCGGCCGGGCGGTCCGCCACTCGGTGGCCAGCAGGGACCAGACCTCGATGTCGAGGCGCTCGCCGAGGAAGGGGAACGCGGCGCGCAGCACGCCCTCCCGGGTCATGCCCAGCCGCCGTGCCACCCCCTGGCTGCGCGTGTTGTGCGGGACGGTCCGCCATTCCACCCGGGCCAGGCCCCGCTCACCGAACGCCCAGTCGATCATCTGCTGGGCGGCGCGGGTGACCAGCCCGTGCCCCTCGGCCTCCGGCGCGAGCCAGACCCCGATCTCGCAGACCCCGGCCGCCGGGTCGAAGGTGCGGAACAGCGTGCCGCCGACCAGCTTCCCGTCCAGCCGGATGCCGTGGATCGAGCCGGCGTCGCGGGCCTGGGCGTCGGCGTAGCGCTGGAGGAAGGCGCGGGCGGAGTCGGCGTCGGTGACGGTGTGCGCCCAGGGCAGCCAGGGCGCGAGGTGGGCGCGGGTGCGCGCGACGAAGTCGGCGAACTCCGCCGCCTGCCACGGGGCGAGCGGGTGCAGGGTGGACCGGTCGGTGAGGGGAAGGGAGAACATGTCGCTCCAGAGTAGGTACCGAACGTTTGTTATGTACTGTAGCGGCCATGCGGCGATCTTCGACCCGGCGGCCGGCCCGGCCGTTTCCGGAAGTTGTTGTCGGCCCGACGGCCGCGGCCTAAACTCCGACTCGGGCCGCATCGATTCGCGGCCGTCTATCTCGTCTCCGAGGGTCCGGGCCGCCGTCGAAGGCGCCTCGCCGGCGAGCACGCCGCGGGGCGTACCTGCCCCGCGCGGCGTCCCCCATCACCCGAGGAGACACCATGCTGCTGAGAAGGAGAAGGCGCACGCTGCTCGGCGCCGCCCTGGTCGCCGCCGGGCTGGCCGCCCTGGCGGCGGTCAGCGCCCCCGGCCCCGCGGCGGCCGCCGCGCTGACCGAGGTGACGAACTTCGGCGCCAACCCGAGCAACCTGCGGATGTACCTGTACGTCCCGGACACCGTCGCGGCCCGGCCCGGACTGCTGGTGGTCAACCACTACTGCACCGGCACCGGGCCGGCGATGTACTCCGGCACCCAGTTCGCCGCGCTCGCCGACCGGTACGGCTACCTCGTCGTCTACCCCTCGGTGACCCGCAGCAGCCAGTGCTTCGACGTCTCCTCGCCCCAGGCGCTGCGCCGCGACGGCGGCAGTGACCCGGTGGGCATCAGGTCGATGGTGGACCACGTCCGGCAGCGCTACCCGGTCGACCCGAACCGCATCTTCGCCACCGGCGTCTCGTCCGGCGCCATGATGACCAACGTGCTGCTCGGGCTCTACCCGGACGTGTTCAGCGCCGGTGCGGCCTTCGCCGGGGTGCCCTTCGGCTGCTTCGCCACCAGCAACGGCTCCGAGTGGAGCAGCGAGTGCGCCAACGGCCAGGTGGTGAAGACCCCGCAGCAGTGGGGCGACCTGGTCCGCAACGCGTACCCGGGTTACAGCGGGCGGCGGCCCCGGATGCAGCTCTGGCACGGGACGAACGACGAGACCCTGCGCTACCCGAACTTCACCGAAGAGATCAAGCAGTGGACGAATGTGAACGGGTTGAGCCAGACTCCGGCCTGGACCGACAGCCCGCAGTCCGGCTACACCCGCACCCGCTACGGCGGCACCGGCGGCATGGCGACGGTCGAGGCGATCAGCATGCAGGGCGTCCCGCACAACCTGCCGGTGGACGCCGCCCAGGCCGTGCGCTTCTTCGGCCTGGACACCACGACCCCGCCCACGAGCCCGCCGCCGACCAGCACCCCGCCCAGCACGCCGCCGCCCAGCACGCCGCCGCCGTCCGGCGGATGCCGGGTGGCGTACGCCGTGAACGCCTGGAACACGGGGCTTACCGCGTCCGTCACGATCACCAACACCGCCACCACGGCGGTCAACGGCTGGACCCTCGCCTTCACCCTGCCGGGCGGGCAGACGATCACCGGCGGCTGGAACGCCACGTACGCCCCGGCCGGCGGGGCGGTGACCGCCCGCAACGTCTCCTACAACGGAACCATCCCGCCGAACGGCTCGGTCGGCATCGGCTTCCAGGCCACCCACACCGGTAACACCGGCGAGCCCACCTCCTTCACCCTGAACGGCGCCCCCTGCACGGTCGCCTGACGCCCTAGGGCGGCCGCCGGGATCCCTCGTCCCGGCGGCCGCCCCCGCTTAGTTCCGGACTTTTCACAAGACGCGAAAAAAGCCTCCGGCAAGCGTTCGAAGAATTGACATGTGCCGCTGCCCGGCGGAAGGGTCCAGCGGGACGGGCGGATGACCGCAACACGCCGGTAACCCGTTCGTCGTCCCGCTTCCACCACCCCGCCACGGAGACGCCCATGTCACCCGTCCGCTGCGGCACCCGCAGCGCGAGCATCGTGTCGTTGACCTGGT
>NZ_JBSSLX010000130.1:0-16614 GCF_053890995.1 Micromonospora sp. I033
CGCGTCGGCGAGGTCGAGAAGGTGGTGCCGTCGCGGATGAGGCCGTCGAGGCCGAGGAGCCACCAGCAGAGGGGGAGGTGGACGGCGAGGGTGGCGAGGGTGATGGCGACCAGCAGCTTCCGGGCCCAGCGGCGGTCGCGCAGGAGGAAGGCGGTGCAGAACAGCACCGCGTAGCTGACCGCGATGCCGGCGGCGAACCAGAACAGCACCGCGGGCACCGCGCTGATCCGGCCGTCCAGGATGGACCCGGTCGCGACCAGGGCCGGCACCAGCATCAGCGGGCTGTAGGTGAACGCGGCGACCCGGGCGGTGAGCAGCCAGCCGGTGGCCGGTGGCCGCTTCGGGACGACCTCCCGCCAGGAGATCACCCCGCCCTCGACGACGAGGCCCTTGCGGTGCCGGACCAGGTGCCCGCCGACCGCGTCGGAGCGGTAGAGCAGCGCCACCACCGCGACGCAGAGCGCGGTGAGCACCCCGAAGCCGAGCAGGCCGGGCAGCGGAGGCACCCCCGCCCGGGGCACGACCAGCCGCCCGACCGCGAAGACCGTGGTCACGGCGAGGATCAGCCCGAAGGGCTTCGCCACCGCACGGCCCCGCTTGACGTGCCCGATCAGCACCAGGAAGCCCAGCGAGCGCAGCATCGCCCACCCGGTACGGACGGCGAGCCCGAACTCCTGCTCCGGGGCGTACCAGTAGTTGAGCAGCTCGACCACGACGGTGGCCGCCGCCGTGACGGCGAGCAGGGTGGTCAGCGCCCGGACGGCGGACGGCCGCCGGACCTCGACAGGTTCGGCGGCCGTCCTCATGGCATCCGGTGTTGCCCGGTGCGGGCTTCCGTCACACCTCTACTTCTGCGGCTCCGCGTCGAGCCGGGCGCGCAGCGCGTCCAGCTCGGCCCAGAGGACGCCGGGGAGCTTGTCGCCGAACTTCTCGAACCACTCGGTGACCAGCGGCAGCTCCTTGCGCCACTCCTCCGGGTCGACCTTGAGCGCGATCCGGACGTCCTCCGGGGTCATGTCGAGACCCTCGACGTCGAGCGCGTCCTGGGCCGGCACCATGCCGATCGGGGTCTCGACCGCCTCGGCCCGACCCTCCAGGCGCTCGATGACCCACTTGAGCACCCGGGAGTTCTCGCCGAAGCCCGGCCAGAGGAAGTTGCCCTCGGCGTCCTTGCGGAACCAGTTGACGTAGTAGATCTTCGGCAGCTTGGCCTCGTCGCCGTCGGCGCCCTTGCCCATCTCGATCCAGTGCCGGAAGTAGTCGCCGGCGTGGTAGCCGATGAACGGCAGCATGGCCATCGGGTCGCGACGCACCACGCCGACCGCGCCGGAGGCGGCGGCGGTGGTCTCCGAGGAGAGCGTGGCGCCCATGTAGACGCCGTGCACCCAGTCGCGGGCCTCGGTGACCAGCGGGACGGTGTCCCGCCGGCGGCCGCCGAACAGGATCGCGTCGATCGGCACGCCGTTCGGGTCGTAGTAGTCGTCGGCCAGGATCGGGCACTGGGTGATCGGGGTGCAGAACCGGCTGTTCGCGTGCGAGGAGAGGCTGTCGCTCTCCGGCGTCCAGTCGTTGCCCTTCCAGTCGATCAGGTGCGCCGGCGGCTCACCCATGCCCTCCCACCAGATGTCGCCGTCGTCGGTGAGGGCCACGTTGGTGAAGACGGAGTTGCCGCGGTCCAGCGTCCGCATGGCGTTGGCGTTGGTCTTCCAGTCGGTGCCCGGCGCGACGCCGAAGAGGCCGTACTCCGGGTTGATCGCGTAGAGGCGGCCGTCCGGGCCGAACCGCATCCAGGCGATGTCGTCACCGATGGTCTCGACCTTCCAGCCCGGGATGGTCGGCTCCAGCATGGCCAGGTTGGTCTTGCCGCAGGCGGACGGGAAGGCGCCCGCGATGTGGTAGACCTTGCCCTCCGGCGAGGTGATCTTGAGGATCAGCATGTGCTCGGCGAGCCAGCCCTCGTCGCGGCCCATCACGCTGGCGATCCGCAGCGAGTAGCACTTCTTGCCGAGCAGCGAGTTGCCGCCGTAGCCGGAGCCGAAGGACCAGATCTCCCGGGTCTCCGGGAAGTGCGAGATGTACTTGGTCTCGTTGCACGGCCAGGCCACGTCCTGCTGGCCCGGCTCCAGCGGGGCGCCGATCGAGTGCAGCGCGTGGACGAAGTCGGCGTCGTCGCCCATCGCCTCGAGGATCTTCTCGCCCATGCGGGTCATGATGCGCATCGAGGCGACCACGTACGGGCTGTCGGTGATCTCGACGCCGAACATGGGGCTCTCGGCCTCGACCGGGCCCATGCAGAACGGGATGACGTACATGGTGCGCCCGCGCATGCACCCGCGGTACAGCTCCGTCATCGTCCGCTTCATCTCGGCCGGCGCCATCCAGTTGTTGGTGGGGCCGGCGTCCGCCTCGTCGACGGAGCAGATGAAGGTGCGCTCCTCGACCCGGGCGACATCCGTCGGGTCCGTCCGCGCGTAGAACGAGTTGGGCTTCTTCTCGGGGTTCAGCCGGATCAGGGTGCCCTTGTCGACGAGCTCGTCGGTGAGGCGGCGCCACTCCTCATCGGACCCGTCCACCCAGACCACCCGGTCGGGGGTGGTCAGTTCCGCGACCTCACGAACCCAGGCGAGCAGTTTGGGGTGGGACGTCGGGGCCTGATCGATACCCCGAACAGTAGCCGGAGCAACCATGTCACATCTCCTTGTGGTCGACGCTGACCGATGTATGGGATGCACGAGTTCTGGCGAGCCGGTGCGCCGCCTTCGTGGAAACCTGGGATTGGGCTCAGCGTAAACCGGGCTGCCTCCCCAGTCAGTGGGACTGGTTGTGAAGAACTGCACAAGGTACGGCCACGCTGCGGCATCGCGATCTCTTACCCGCTTTCGCGCGCAGTTTCACGCAAATCTTGCGATGAACCTTCGACGGGCCGGGACATCGCCAACCCCGCGGAGGCACCCGATGCGGGGAAGCGGACCGCCATGACACGAACGACGATTCCGTGATCTGCTCCACAATTCCGCACGGCCCGTTACGCTCCGCTCACGGACATGGGAAACGGTCGGCGGTCACCGGAGGGGGCGCGGCGCGCGTACCCGGCCCGGCGAGCGACGTGCCGGGCCGGCGGACCGCCGACTCGCCGTAGCGGCCGGTCCCCGCAGCGCGCACCCGGTACTCTCGGCGGGTGGCCGCGACGATGACCGGGGACCAACCGGGGGCTCCGCAGACCCGTCGAGGTCTGATCGGCGCCCTCCTCGACCGTTTCGGTCACCTCGTCCGCGAGATGAGCAAGTTCGCCACCGTCGGCGGCTTCGCCTTCCTCGTCGACCTCGCCCTCTTCAACTACCTGGCCAGCGTGCGGCACATGCCGCCGGTGGCGGCCAAGACCGTCTCCACCGTCATCGCGGCCAGCCTGGCGTTCCTGGGCAACCGGTTCTGGACCTGGCGGCACCGCCAGCGCTCCCACCCCGCCCGGGAGTACGCGCTGTTCTTCTTCTTCAACGGGGTGGGGCTCGGCATCGCGGTGGCCTGCCTCGCGATCAGCCGCTACGGGCTCGGCGCCGTCTGGCCCGAGGTGTTCCAGACCCCGCTGGCCGACAACATCGCCAGCTTCATCGTCGGCACCGGCCTGGGGACGCTGTTCCGGTTCTGGTCGTACCGACGGTTCGTTTTCGTCGAGGCGGGAACTCCACCCGTTCCGGCGACGAGCCGCGACCGAGAGTCCGGGGCGTGACCCACCGCCCATCCCGTCCTGCCGGGCCCAGCCGGCCCTGCCCACTGCCCTAAGGTGTTCCGCATGCCTCTTGTCCGTCTGCTGCCCGAGCGCTGGCAGAAGTTCATCCACGAGGCGCTCAAATTCGGCATCGTCGGCGGCATCAACACCGTCATCAATTACGCGGTGTTCAATGCGCTGGCACTCACGGTTTTCCGCGACGGCCAGCTCAAGGCGACCGTCGTCGCGACCATCGTCGCGACGATCACGTCGTATCTGATGAATCGGCACTGGACGTACCGGGATCGGCCCAAGTCGGCACTCCGCCGCGAATACGTCCTGTTCTTCCTGTTCAACGGCGCCGGCCTGGTCATCGAACTCGGCGTCCTGGCCCTGGCCAAGTACGGGCTCGGCGTGAACAGCCTGCTCGCGTTGAACGTGGCGAAGACCGGCGGCGTCCTGCTGGCCACCCTGTTCCGTTTCTGGTCCTACCGGACGTTCGTGTTCCAGCCGGTGCCGAAGCACGCCGAGGAGACCTGGCACACCATCCCGCGTGACGAGTGGGACACCATGGCCGAGATGGACCCGGTGGCCGAACTGGCCGAGTCGGTCAGCGAGCTGGAGGAGACCGAGCCGCCGCTCGGCGAGCGCCGCGTGGGCGACTACGCGCCACAACAGGGCCGCCCCGCACCGGCGGACGCCGGCCTGGGCCGCGCCCTCGGCGCCGACCTCGACGCCGAGCTGGCCGCCGAACTCCAGCCCACCCCACGCCGCGCTCCGCGCCGCTGACTCCGGTCCTGGCGCCTCCGGCGCCCGCGGGCGCGGGCACCGGAGGGCGCAGGGTCAGGCGGAGGGGTCGCGGAGGGGCTTCCCCTCGGCCATGTCGGCCAGGATCTCGCGCATCTCGCCGTCACCCAGGCTGTGCCGGTCGTGATGCGCCTCCACCAGCTCGTAGAGCTTCGTCTGGACCTTGTCGACGTGCGGCACGTCGGTGAGCACCGACTGGCCGCGCTCACCGGCGGACTCGATGGTCAGCGTGCCGCAGCCGAGCAGCCGCTCCAGGAACTTCTGGTGCATGGCGTGGTCGTTGATCCGGGTGAGCGGCAGGTCCCGCCGGTTGCGGGAGAACACCCCCTCCTGGAGCAGCACCCGCTCGTTGGTGAAGAGGTAGTGGGTGGTGCGCCAGACCAGGAACGGCCACAGCCCCAGCCAGAACACCAGCAGCAGGCCGAGCGCGGCGATCACGTAGAGCGCGATCGTGCCGCCGTCGCCCTCGGGCAGCAGGACCCAGCCCGCGACCACCGCCGCGACGGCGAGCACCAGCACCAGGATCGGCCGGATCAGGGCCTTCCAGTGCGGGTGCAGATGCAGCACGACGTGCTCGTCCTCGGTGAGCACGTCTTCGGGGAACGCCACGGGAACCTCCTCGCAGAACAGGACGCGCTGACCGTAACCGGTCGGCGCATCCGTGGGGATCGGCCGCGCGGAGGGTGCTCAGCGCAGGTGCAGCACGTCGCCCGCGGCGAGGCGCAGTTCCCCCTCCGGCCCGTCGACCAGCAACTGCCCGTCCGGGTCCACGCCGGTGGCGGTGCCACGGACCTCGCTGCCGTCCGGGAGCAGCACCCGGACCTGCCGGCCGACCGTGGCGCAGCCGGCCAGGTAGGCGTCCCGCAGGCCGCTGGCGACCGCGTCGCCCCCGGCGTCGCGCCAGCGCTCGTACCACTCGGCGAGCGAGCGGAGCAGGGCGCGCAGCAGCGGGTCCCGGTCGGTGGCCGCGGCACCGGCGAGCTGGAGCGAGGTGGCCGGGAGCCCGGTCGGGTTCTCCGGCAGCTCGTCGGCGCGCAGCGTCACGTTGAGGCCGATGCCGACCACGATCGCCGGCGGCCGGTCCGATGCCGCGCCGGGCACCGCCTCGGCGAGCACGCCCGCGCACTTCGCGCCGTCCAGCAGCAGGTCGTTCGGCCACTTCAGCCGGGCGTCCAGCTCGGCCAGCCGGGCCACCGCCTCGACCAGCGCGACGCCGGCCAGCAGCGGCACCCAGCCGTACCCCGAGGGTGGCACGGGCGACCAGCCGCGCTCCGGGACGGCGTCCCCCGGCCGGAGCAGGACGCTTGTCGCGATGCCGGCCCGCGGCGGCGACTGCCACACCCGGCCGCGCCGGCCCCGGCCGGCGGTCTGCCGCTCGGCGACCACGACGAGGCCCTCCGGCTCGCCCTCCCGCGCGGCGTCCACCACGTCGGCGTTGGTCGAGCCGGTCTCGGCGCGCAGCTCCAGCCGGCGCCAGGGCCCGTGCGGCGCGACCAGCGCGCGCCGCAGCCGGGCCGCCGACAGCGGCGGGCGGTCCAGATCGGTGTACGGCGAGCCGGGCATCCCGCCAGCCTACGGCCCGCACGCCGGCCGGTGGCGGGAAGCGGTGAGGCGCACTGCACAGCGGCACCCACCTGAACCATCGTTATATTCCCTGGGTGACTACCGAGACCGGGATCAACATCCACACGACCGCCGGCAAGCTGGCGGACCTGGAGCGACGGCTCGACGAGGCGGTGCACGCCGGGTCGGCGCGCGCGGTCGAGAAGCAGCACGCGCGGGGCAAGAAGACCGCTCGGGAGCGGATCGAGATGCTCCTCGACGAGGGCTCCTTCGTCGAGATGGACGAATTCGCCCGGCACCGCTCGACCAACTTCGGGCTGGAGAAGACCCGCCCGTACGGGGACGGCGTGGTGACCGGCTACGGGACGGTGGACGGCCGGCAGATCTGCGTCTTCGCGCAGGACTTCACCGTCTTCGGCGGCTCGCTCGGCGAGGTCTTCGGCGAGAAGATCGTCAAGTTGATGGACCTGGCCATGAAGATCGGCTGCCCGGTCGTCGGCATCAACGACTCGGGCGGCGCGCGGATCCAGGAGGGCGTGGCCTCGCTCGGCCTCTACGGGGAGATCTTCTTCCGCAACGTCCGGGCCAGCGGCGTCATCCCGCAGATCTCGCTGATCATGGGGCCGTGCGCGGGTGGCGCGGTCTACTCCCCGGCGGTCACCGACTTCACCGTGATGGTCGACCAGACCTCGCACATGTTCATCACCGGCCCCGATGTGATCAAGACGGTCACCGGCGAGGACGTGGGCATGGAGGAGCTGGGCGGCGCCCGCACCCACAACGCCCGCAGCGGCAACGCGCACTACCTCGGCACTGACGAGGAGGACGCGATCGAGTACGTCAAGGCGCTGCTGTCGTACCTGCCGTCGAACAACCTGGACGAGCCCCCGGTCTTCGCCGCCGACGTGGATCTCGACATCACCGACGAGGACCGGGAGCTGGACACGCTGATCCCGGACTCGGCGAACCAGCCGTACGACATGCACCGGGTCATCGAGCACGTGCTCGACGACGGCGAGTTCCTGGAGGTGCAGCCGCTCTACGCGCAGAACCTGGTGGTCGGCTTCGGCCGGGTCGAGGGGCGCCCGGTGGGTGTGGTCGCCAACCAGCCGATGCACTTCGCCGGCACCCTGGACATCGCCGCCTCGGAGAAGGCGGCCCGGTTCGTGCGCACCTGCGACGCGTTCAACATCCCGGTACTGACCTTCGTGGACGTTCCCGGCTTCCTCCCCGGCACCGGGCAGGAGTGGGACGGCATCATCCGCCGCGGCGCGAAGCTCATCTACGCGTACGCCGAGGCCACCGTCCCGAAGGTCACCGTCATCACCCGCAAGGCCTACGGCGGGGCGTACGACGTGATGGGCTCCAAGCACCTCGGCGCCGACCTGAACTTCGCCTGGCCGACCGCGCAGATCGCGGTGATGGGGGCGCAGGGCGCGGTGAACATCCTCTACCGCTCCGAGCTGGCGAACGCCGAGGACCCGGCCGCCGTCCGGGCCGAAAAGATCGCCGAGTACGAGGACACCCTGGCCAACCCGTACATCGCCGCCGAGCGCGGATACGTCGACGGGGTGATCCCGCCGCACGAGACGCGGACCCAGATCGTGCGGGCGCTGCGGGTGCTGCGCACCAAGCGCGAGACCCTGCCGCCGAAGAAGCACGGCAACATCCCGCTGTAGGGGCGGCTCGCGAGGCCCCCGCCGGACGTCCGGCGGGGGCCTCGGTGCGTCAACAGCCGGGGTTCGCGGCGGCGCACATCCGGCCGGCCGCGGCGCGGGCCAGTTCCAGCAGTTGCGCCTCGGTCACCCTGTTTCCCGGAACGCCGGGACGGAGGGGCTCTCCCGGCACCAGGACGGTGACCAGATCTCCGACCCGGACGATCAGCCTGTCCTCCGGAAGGGGCGTGATGCCGACCGGTTTGCCGGTCGCCGGGTCCAGCGGCACGGAGATGGCGTGCCTGAGCAGGACCGCCTGGTCGCCCGCGAAGTCGCTCGCCGCCACCGTCCAGCGGTGCACCACCGTGGCGGTGACCGTCCCCGCGTCTCCCTGGACCGGGGTCAGTTCCTGCCACGAGGAGCAGGCCGCCACGAGCCGGTCAAGCTCATCGAAGACCCGGGGCGGCGCCCCGGCCGGCAGCCGGTAGACATCCTGACTGACGACCGCCGTCCGGTTCGGGGCGAAGCCCTTCACCGCGACGGTCCCCATCAGGGTCTGCGAGCGGGAGTAGCGGGAGACGGTCTCATCCGCCGGCAGCCCCTGATCCCGCGCGCACGCCCGGAGGACGTCGTCGACCCGGACCGCCTCACCGATGCCCGTGTCACCGAGGCGCTCGTCACTCTTCGCCGGTACGTCGGCCGGGGTCAGCATCGCCTCCACGGGGATCTCCGCGCGCCCGCCGGCCGTGGCAGCCGGGGGTGGCGCCGGAGTTCCGGCCCGGCTCACCCCGACGGCGGAGACCGAGGCGACCGCCAGCACGGCCGCAGCGGCCGCCACCGCCGCACGCCGGCTGCGGCGCCGGGCCGTGGTCCGGATCTCGGCCGGCTCCGGCCAGCGGACCCCCCGCAGGTCCCGCTGCAACAGTTCGACGAATGTCAGGTCGTCACGCATCTGCGGCCTCCTCCAGATCCACGACGGTCAGCAGCCCGGCCAGCGCGGCCCGCCCGCGCGAGAGCCGGGCCTTGACGGTGCCCACCGGCGCCTCGGTCTCCCGGGCCACCTCGGCCACCGGCATCCCGAGCAGGTAGTGCAGCGCGATGGCGGTGCGCTGGGCCTCCGGCAGCCGCCGCAGCGCTGCCACCACCTCCAGCGTTTCGGTGCTCGGCGCGGGAACGCTCTCCGGCACCCCGTGCCGTAGGTAGGCGCGGGCGCGGCTGCGCAGGCTGCGCCACCGGCTCACCGCGATCCGGCTCGCCACCACCCGCACCCAGGCCTCCGGGTCGTCGTACCCGCGCACCGTCGACCAGCGCTGCCAGGCCCGGATGTACGCCTCCTGCACGGCGTCCT
Organism: Micromonospora sp. I033; assembly: GCF_053890995.1. Classification (NCBI taxonomy): domain Bacteria; kingdom Bacillati; phylum Actinomycetota; class Actinomycetes; order Micromonosporales; family Micromonosporaceae; genus Micromonospora; species Micromonospora sp. I033. The sequence goes on from NZ_JBSSLX010000130.1 coordinate 9,080, forward strand.
GGGCCTCGGCCAGGTCGCCGGTGAGCACGTAGACGAAACCGAGCAGCCGTTGCCGGCTGCCGCGGTAGAACTCGTCGAATCCCTCGCTGTCGGGCACCTGTCACCTCCCCGTGTTCGCAGGGGACACGCCTGGCGTGTGGGGTGCGGTTGCCCGGTCAGCCGACCATTTTCTCCAGCTCGGCGCGGGGGAAGCCGCCGGCCGGGATGTGCTCGTGGACCGCCCGGCGGACGGCCGCCTGGACCGCCGCGTTGGCCGGGGTGGGCACCCCGTGCAGCCGGCCGAGCAGCACGATCTCGCCGTTGAGGTGGTCCGCCTCGGCGGAGCCGGCGCCCCGGGCCAGGCTCTGCCAGGTGGAGCCGCCGGCCCGCTCCTCGCCGCCGACCGGCCGGTGGCGCACCAGGTCGCCCCGCTCGGCGGCCTCCTCCTCGCGGGTCGTGTGCGCGATGCCGGCGGCGGCCAGCGCGGCCTCCCCCTCGGCCCGGACCCGGGCGGCCAGCGGCTCGGGCACGTCCGGGCCGAGCAGCGCCTGGAGCCCGTTGCCGAGGTTGCCGAGCAGCTTGCCGTACTTCCAGCGCATCACGTCGTCGCGGACCGGAGCGACGAAGCCGGCGGCGGTCAGGTCGGCGGCGATCGCGCGGCTGGTGTCGTCCGCACCGGACGGGTAGCGGCCGAGGTGCAGCATCCCCGGGTGCGGGTGCCCGTTCGCCACCACCACGCCGGGTTCCAGGTGGGTGGCGGGCAGCCAGACGCAGACCGGGTGCACCCGGGCGAAGAGCCGCAGCGCGGCCGGCTCGTTGGCGACGCCGTTCTGGGCCAGCACGACGGGCAACCGCTCGCCCGCCGTCCCGCCACCCTCGACCGGAGTGTCCACCCAGGTCGTCAGGGCCGCCGCGGTGTCCTGCGACTTGACCGTGAGCACCAGCACGGTGTCCGGCGGCAGTTCGCCCTCCGGCCCGGCCATCGCGGGCAGCCGGCTGGTGACGGTGCCGTCCGGCGTGCGCAGGGTCAGGCCCCGCTCCCGGAGCGCGTTCAGGTGCGCGCCGCGGGCCACCAGCGTCACGTCCCGGCCGGCCTCCCCCAGCCGTACGCCGATGGTGCCGCCGACCGCGCCCGCCCCGATGATCACGTATCGCACGCGTCCGATTCTGCCCCGCGCAGCCTCGCGGCGCTCCGTCACCGGCGGGGTGCCGCTCAGATCGTCAGTCCGGCGTCGGTGAGGATCGGGCCGGCGAGCAGCAGCGCGCCGGCGCCCAGCGCGGCCAGGCTGACCAGCAGGAACACCGTCACCCAGAACAGCGGCGGGAAGGGGGTGAGCCGGGCGAGCTGGTCCGCGTCGGACTCGGGCATCCGCCCCCGGCTGCGCAGCCGTTGCAGCTCGAACACCGGGCGGACGCCGCCGACGAGCAGGAACCAGACCGACGTCCAGGCGAACGCCGCCTGCACCTGCGGCGAGGCGTACCAGGAGACGGCGAGCACCACGCCGCCGGTGACCAGCAGGGACAGCACCCCGAAGACGTTGCGGATCATCACGAGCATGGCCAGCAGCAGCGCCACCGCCACCCAGAGCAGCAGGGTGATCCGGTTGCCGGCGAGCAGCCACGCCCCGGCGAGGCCGAGCAGGGACGGGGCGACGTACCCGGCGAGCAGGGTGAGGATCATCCCCGGGCCGGTGGGGCGGCCGGCGGAGAGGGTGAGCCCGGAGGTGTCCGAGTGCAGCCGGATGCCGCGCAGCCGTCGGCCGGTGAGCAGGGCCATGAGGGCGTGGCCGCCCTCGTGCGCGATGGTCACGGCGTTGCGGGCGATCCGCCAGGGCAGCCGGGTGGCGACCACCGCCACCGCGACGACGGCGGTGAGCAGCACCAGCAGCGGCGGCGGGTCGGGCTGGGCGCCGAGCAGCTTGTCCCAGAGGGTGGTGAGGCCGTCGATCAGGGGCATGGGCGGGGAGCCTACCGGCCTGAGCTGTGTCGTTCGACCGCCGCGGCCTCGTAGGCCGTGAGACTGATCGGGTGGCGATCGGATCGGGAGGTGAATGCCGGTGAGTGCCGCTCCGCTGGAGCCGTTCGGGCAGCACGTCGGCCTCTGGACCGAGGCCGACTACCTCGCCCTGGGCGAGACGCCAGACCGGATCGAACTGCTCGACGGGAGCCTGATCGTGAGTCCTGCCCCCAGCCGGCGGCACCAGCGGGTGGCGCGACGGCTCGCGAACAGCATCGAGACGCCATCGCCCGGATCCCGTGGTATCTGCTGGTGGAGCAGGACGGCGAAAGCCATTCGCTGCGGCTGCACCGGCTGGACGATGAGCACTACGTCGAGGACCGGGTCGCCAAGGCCGGCGAGACCCTGACCCTCACCGAGCCCTTCCGGTGGGCGATCGACCCGAGCACCCTCCGCTGAACCGCCCCGCACCGGTTCGCGGGGCGACGACGATCGTCGATGAAAAATTCTTTAAGCCCTCTTGTGATCTAGGGCAGTAACCTCCAAAGATAGGCGTCAATCATTGGACGTCCCTGGAGGCAACAATGGCTCGTACCAGACTCTCCGTGCGCCGGTTGCTCGCCGCCGGCCTCACCGTCGCCGCCACCGCGGTGATGGGCCTCGTCGCGACCGCCGGACCGGCCGCCGCGGCCACCACCCCCGGCATTGACGTCTCCCGCTACCAGGGCACCATCAACTGGACCAGCGTGCGGAACGCCGGCATCCAGTTCGCTTTCATCAAGGCCACCGAGGGCACGAGCTACAAGGACCCGAACTTCAACGCGAACTACGTCAACGCCTACAACGCCGGGGTCATCCGCGGGGCCTACCACTTCGCCCGGCCGAACATCTCCTCCGGCGCGATCCAGGCCAACTACCTGGCCAGCAACGGCGGCGCCTGGTCGGCCGACAGCCGCACCCTCCCGGCCGCCCTCGACCTGGAGGCCAACCCGTACAGCGGCGGCTACTGCTACGGCCTGACCACCACCGGCATGCGCAACTGGGTCCAGGACTTCCTCAACACCTACCGGTCCCGCACCGGCCGGTACGCGGTCATCTACACCACCACCAGCTGGTGGAACCAGTGCACCGGCAGCTGGACCGCCCCGTGGGCCAACCACCCGCTCTGGATCGCCCGCTGGTCCAGCACGGTGGGAACCCTGCCGGCCGGTGCCCCGTTCTGGAGCTTCTGGCAGTACACCAGCACCGGCAGCGTCTCCGGCATCAGCGGCAACGTCGACCGCAACTACTGGAACGGTGACCGGACCCGGCTGATCGCCCTGGCCAACAACACCTGACCGTCCCCCCTCGGTCGCCAGTCGGCGGCAGCGGGATCGGCTACGACCGAGGTCGATAGCTGGTCCGGCTGCCGCCACTGCCGTCGTACCGCCCGGGTCACGCCCTGCGTCGCGAGGCGACCGGCACGGGGACCGCGCCCCGCCCGGCCAGGGTGGTCCGGCGGGCCAGCCGCCACGTCGCCACACCCGCGACGGTGAGGGCGACGACACCGAGCACCGCGACCGGCGCGGAGAGGCCGGCGCTGACCAGCAGCAGGACGACGTCCCCGAGCGCGACCAGCATCCACAGTGCCAGCCGGGGGCCGGTGTCCTTGTGTCGGTAACCCATGTCGTTCCTCCTTCCGTCGTCGCGGTCTCAATACCCCCGAGGACGGAAGGCCATGCGAGTCAGTTTCGCAACGGCGGAATTCCCTGGATCAGTTCACCCGATCGGGCTTGAAGCCCTTGGTGATGGTCTCCCAGTTGGCCAGGTTGGCGTCCCAGGCGTTCGCCGGGACCTCCCAGCGCAGCGCGAAGCCCCGGTTGCTGGCGGTGGCCACGCCCCGGTTGCGCACGTGGAAGCGGGTGCCGCCGTTGCGCGTCTCCAGCCAGTCCCAGTCGGCGCAGGTGCGGTAGTAGTCGCAGCGGGTGATCCCGACCAGCTTGTAGTTGTCGACGTAGTTCCGGCGGCTCGACTCCTGCGCCTGCCAGTCGGCGTACGCGTCCTTCTTGGGCGAGGAGGTCCACTGGATGAACAGCACCCGCCGCGCGCCGCCGGGCTCGTAGAGCACGACGCTGTCGGAGCGGACGCGGGCCTGCCAGCCGTCCGGGATCGGCACCCGGAACCCGGTCGGACCCTCGTAGTAGCGCCAGCCGGCGGGCAGCGCGCCGGCGGGCGCCGACGCGGACGTCGAGGCGGACGCCGACGGGGTCGCGCTGGGCGCGGCGCTGCTCGGCGCGGCCGAGGTCGGCGCGACACTGGCCCCCGGCGCGGGCGGAGCCGCGGCCGACGAGGTGGCGGCGCCCTGCTGCCCGCCCTTCCCGTCGTCGTCACCGGAGTTGAGCAGCGGCACGGCCACCGCCAGGCCGACCAGCAGCACCGCGACCAGCGCGCCGATCAGCAGGTTGCGCCTGTTGCGCTCCGGCTTCGTGCCCGGGATCACCGCTGCCCGGCCGGTCGACGGCGCCGGGCTGACCGGCTCGGCAAGCACGGAGGTCGGGTTCTTCGGCGGGGCCGGCGGCTCCACCACCGGCTCGCCGTCCAGCCGCGTCTCGTCCAGGGCCGGATCCGTACCGTCCACCCGGGTCTCGTCGACCACCGGCGCGGCGTCGAGCTTCGTGGTCGGTTCGGCCACCGGCGGGGCCACCTTCGCGGTGGGCGCGACGTCCGAGCCGGCCGGCACCTTGGCGGTGGCGTCGGCGGTCGCCGCGGCACCGGCGACGGCGGCCGCGGCGGACGTACCCCCGTCGGGCTTGCGGGGCGCCGGCGGCACCGGCCGCTCGGCCTGCTCGTCGGCCGGACGCGGCGCCGGCACCAGCGGCGGCCGCGGTCCGCGCGGACCGTTCGGCCCAGGCCGGCGTACGCCGTCCAGCAGCGAGATGCCCTTGGCCCGCCGCCCCGCGGCCTTGCGCAGCATGCGCTCCGCGACCTCGGCGGTGATCCGCTCCTCGGGGTCCTTGCGCAGCAGGCCCTGGAGCACCGGCTTCAGCGGCCCGGCGTTCTTCGGCGGCGGCAGCGGCTCGGTGGCGAGCGCCGCCAGGGTGGCGATCGCCGACGGCCGCGCGTACGGCGACTTGCCCTCGACGGCGGCGTAGAGCGTGGCGCCCAGCGACCAGAGGTCGGCCTCCGGCCCCGCCGTGCCGTCCTTCGCCCGCTCCGGCGCGATGTACGCGGGCGAGCCGAGCACCATGCCGGTGCGGGTGACGTTGGGGTCGCCCGGGATGGTGGCCAGGCCGAAGTCGGTGAGCACCACGCGCCCGTCGTTGCCGAGCAGCACGTTGCCCGGCTTCACGTCGCGGTGCATGATGCCGGCCTTGTGCGCGGCCTTCAGCGCGCCCAGCACCCCGAGACCGATCTCGACGGCCTTCGCCGCCGAGACCGGGCCGTCCTCGGCGATGGTGTCCTGCAAGGACCTCGACGCCACGTATTCCATGACGATCCACGGATCGCCGTCGGTGCGCAGCACGTCGAAGATGCGGACCACGTTGATGTTGTTGAGCCGGGCGATGGCCCGGGCCTCCCGCAACGAGCGCTCCCGCATCTCGCGGCGCTCCTCCGGCGTGAGGCTGGGCGGTGGAACGAGTTCCTTGATCGCCACGTCGCGGTGCAGCACCTCGTCGCGCGCCTTCCACACCCGACCCATGCCGCCCTGGCCGAGCGGCGAGATGAGCCGGTACCGGTCGGCAACGAGTTGGGGAAGCGCGTTAGACATCGCTGAGACCGTACCCGGCAGCCGCGACCCGTACACCGGCGGCACGCCACTGTGCGGTGAAGGTCAAGTTCTGGACGCGTACCCTGTCGGCATGTCTGCCGAAGAGCCGCTGTTCCGGATCGTCCGCGGCGTGCCCACCGCCGAGGAGCTCGCCGCCCTGGTCGGGGCCCTCGTGGTGCGGACCCGCCCGGCTGCGGCCACCGCGCCGGCCGCCGTGTCGCAGTGGGCGCGCAGCGCCCGCCCGGCCGGCGCGGCGCCGGTCGCCGGCCCCGGCGCGTGGCGCGCCTCCGGTCTTCCCCGCTGACCCCGCCCGGGCACGCCGACCGCGCATCAGGACTGCCGGGTTCCGCGAGGAGCCGTTAACCTCACTCAGGGAAACCGTGCGGTGACGGGCAGGGAGGGTCGATGATCCCGGAGGACAACCAGCCGGCCGGTTGGCTGCGTGACTACGGCGGCATCGAGGCCGACATCCGACAGATGCGCGAGTTCGCCGACCGGCTCCAGGACGAGGTCAGCCGCAACTACGCCCCCCACCTGTCGTACATCGCCGACGACATGAAGGCGCCGGTTCCCAACCCGGCCGACGCGTTCATCGAACTGGTCCAGTTCCTCCAGGCCCACCACGAGACCCAACAGGCCACGGTCAGCATGGTCTGGGACCTGGCCCCCGCCACCGGCCGGCTGGCCGGGGCCGCCGGCCACATAGCGGCCACGTACGCGGACTCCGACGCCTTCTCCTCGGCCCGGGTCGACGACGTCGAACGGGCCCTGGCCACACCGTCCGCCGCGACCGCCCGCCCGGTGCCGCCACTGACCGACCCGACCGCTCCCGAGCAGGGGCGGGTGGTCCTGCCGTGATCGAACGGGGCAGCGGACGCACCTCCGGGCTCACCGACTGGCGCCTCATGGACGTGCTCAGCATGTGGGCGTGCCTCCAGGACCAGGACACCACCGGCCAGTGGAAGCAGGTCGCCGGCTGGCGCAAGGTCTGCGACCTCGCCCTGGCCCACCTGAGCCGGCTGCGCGAATACCGCCGCGGGCTCGCCGAGGCGTGGCCGCCGGAGACGAACGCCGCCGCGCGGGCGTACCTCGGGGAACTCGACCAGCTCATCGACAAGGTGCAGCGCACCCACGACGCCGCCGCCGCGAACTACGACGCGCTCGCCGCCGCCGCCCGCGCCATCGGCAGCACCCGCGCCGAACTCGAACCGCTCCACGAGGAGTACGCGGAGAAGGTGCGGCAGAAGCGGGCGTACGAGGCGATCGTCGCCGACCCGAAGGCGGTGGCGGGAAGCCGGCTGCCGGAGAAGCCGCCGGTGACGGACGCCGATCTTGAACAGTTGAACGTGCGGGCGCGCGGGTTGATGACGGGATTGAGCAACGAACTCCAACAAGCCCAAGTCATGCTCCGCCAACCTCCACCGCGTCCAAAACTGCCGCGACAAACCGATGACGCAGACATCTACGGCAATGCAGCACCGGTGATTCCACCCGTTCTCCCTGTACCCGTGGCCGCGTCCGACTCTCCGCACCGCCAATCCGCCACCGCAATCGGTCCACCGACTTCTTCTCCCGCTGCCACCGCCGGCCCGGTGCTCGGTAGTGCTGGCGCTGGCCTAGCCACCGCGCCCTCTACTGCGCAGAGCGGGCCGCTTACGTTGCCCCCTGCAGCCCCTACCGCCGGTGGCCCCCATCCGACGCCGCTGACACCGAGCACTGGCCCGATCGGCCGACCAAGCTCTGCCGCCCCTCAACGATCAAGCTCTGCTAGACCTACACCTCAGAGCCCTGGCGGCCTGCCGCACCCATCGCCGCCACGATCACTCCCACCGGGAGGACTAATCGGCGGTA
>NZ_JBSSLX010000131.1:0-16525 GCF_053890995.1 Micromonospora sp. I033
ACGCGCACCCGCCGCCGCGCCGGCCGGATCCGGTGCAGGCCGAGGTGGTCGCGCACACCGACGGGCCGATGCTGGTCGTCGGCGGCCCCGGCACCGGCAAGACCGGCACCCTGGTCGAGGCGGTCGCCGCCCGGGTGGCCGAGGGCGTCGACCCGGAACACGTCCTGGTGCTCACCTTCGGCCGGCGGGGCGCCACCGAGCTGCGCCACCGGATCGAGGCGCGGATCGCCGGCGACGGCCACCGGGTGGTCCGCGAGCCGCTTGTCCGCACCTTCCCGGCGTACGCCTTCGGCCTGCTCCGCCGGGCCGCCGCCGAGCGCGGCGAACCCTCGCCCCGGCTGCTCACCGGCCCCGAGCAGGATCTGATCATCCGCGAGCTGCTCGACGTGGTGGGCGAGGACCCGGAGGACGACCCGGCCGGCTGGCCGGAGGACCTGCGCCCGGCGCTGCGTACCCGGGCCTTCGCCCAGCAGCTCCGCGACCTGCTGATGCGCGCCGCCGAGCGGGGGGTCGGCCCGGTCGAGCTGGCCCGGCTCGGCGAGAAGCTGGGCCGCGCCGACTGGCCGGCGGCCGCCCGCTTCCTCCGCGAGTACGTGGCTGTGCTCGCCCTCCGCGACGTGAGCAACCGGGGCTCGATCGCGTACGACCCGGCCGAGCTGGTCCGGGCCGCCACCGGCATGCTGCTCGACGATCCGGAGCTGCTGGCCGCCGAGCGCCGCCGGCTGGCCCACGTCTACGTCGACGAGCTGGCCGACACCGACCCCGCCCAGCTCGACCTGCTCGCCGTCGTGGCCGGTGGCGGCAAGCCGCTGGTCGCCTTCGCCGACCCGGACTCCTCCACGTACGCCTTCCGCGGCGCCGACCCGGCCGGGGTGACCACCTTCCCGCACCGGTTCCGCACCGCCTCCGGCGCGCCGGCCGCCCAGGTCACGCTGACCACCTCCTACCGGGCCGGGCCGGAGCTGCTGGCGGCGACCGCCCGGCTGGCCCGCCGGCTGCGCGGCCCGGCGGCGCACCGGCGGCTGCGCCCGCTCCCCGACGCCACACCCGGCACCCTGGAGGTACGCACCTTCCGCTCGGCCACCAGCGAGTCCGCCTGGCTGGCCCACGCGCTGCGCGAGGCGCACCTGCTCGACGGGGTGCCCTGGTCGCGGATGGCGGTGCTGGTCCGCTCCACCGGCCGCCAGCTGCCGTCGCTGCGCCGCGCCCTGCACACCGCCGGCGTGCCGACCGTCGTGCACGGCGAGGACCTGCCGCTGCACCTCCAGCCCGGGGTGGCCCCGCTGCTGCTCCTGCTCCGCTGCGCGCTCGAACCCGACCGGCTCGACGAGGAGTCGGCGGTCGCCCTGCTCCACTCGCCGCTGGGCGGTGCCGACCCGCTCGCCGAGCGGCGGCTGCGCCAGGGGCTGCGCGCGCTCGCGCTGGCGGCCGGCGACCGCCGCCCGTCCGGCGAGCTGATCGTCGAGGCGTTGCGCGACCCGGCCGAGCTGGCCACCGTCGAGCGGCGCTGGGCCGCCCCCGCCCAGGCGGTGGCGCACCTGCTGGAGACCGCCCGGCAGACCGCCGCCGCGCCCGGCGCGACCGCCGAGGACGTGCTGTGGGCGGTGTGGCGGGAGAGCGGCCTCGCCGAGCGCTGGGCCGGGGCGATCACCCGGGGCCGGGCGGCCACCGGGGAGCACGAGACCGCGCAGCGCTGGCGGGCCGAGGCCGCCGACCGCGACCTGGACGCGGTCATGGTGCTCTTCGACGCGGCGGCCCGGTTCACCGACCGGCTGCCCGGCGCGCGCGCCGAGGTCTTCCTCGACCACGTGCTCGGCCAGGAGCTGCCGGCCGACACCCTCGCCGCCAGCGCCGACCGGGGCGAGGCCGTGCGGCTGCTCACCGCGCACGCCGCCAAGGGCCTGGAGTGGGACCTGGTCGCGATCGCCGGTGTGCAGGAGGGCGTCTGGCCGGACCTGCGGCTGCGCGGCAGCCTGCTCGGCTCGGAGCGCCTGGTCGACGTGCTCGCCGGCCGGGCCGACGGCGCCGGGCTGCGGGCCAGCCTGGTCGGGCAGACCTCGGCGCTGCTGGACGAGGAGCGCCGGCTGTTCCACGTGGCGATCAGCCGGGCCCGGCGCCGGTTGCTGGTCACCGCGGTCGCCTCGGCGGCGGTCGGCGGCGACGACCACGAGGAGCAGCCCAGCCGCTTCCTGCACGAGCTGGCCGCCACCGACCCGCCCGCCGTCGGCGGGGCCGGCACGACCGGCCCGGACCCCGGACCGCCCCCGAGCGGTCCGACCGGCGGCGCTCCGACCGGCGGCGCTCCGACCGGCGGCGCTCCGACCGGCGGCGCGTCGACCGGCCACGGCCCGACCGGCGCCGCCTTGACCGGGATTGTCGGCCGGGGACGGGACCGGAGTGCCGGCGACGGCGCCGCCGGGATTCCGGCCGATGTGGCCGGGCGACCTGGCGACGGTGCCGCGCTGAGTGTGACGGCGTCGGACGGGCCGGTGCCGGCCGGCGACGAGGACCCGCAGGACGGGGCGCCGGGCGTCCTGCCGGTCACCCTGCCGCCGCGCGGGCTGACCCTGTCCGCGCTGGTGGCGGAGCTGCGTACCGCGGTCACCGACCCGGCGGCGCCGGTCACCCGGCGGCGCGCGGCCGCGGCCGAACTGGCCCGGCTGGCCGCCGCCGGGGTGCCCGGCGCGCATCCCGACGACTGGTGGGGGCTGCGCGGCCTCTCCGACGACCGGCCGCTGGTCGACGAGGGCGAACCGGTGAAGGTCACCCCGTCGGCCATGGAGAGCGCGTTGCGGTGCAGCCTGCGCTGGCTGCTGGAACGGCACGGCGGCAGCGCCCCGGCCAGCGCCGCGCAGGGCGTCGGCAACCTGGTGCACGCCGCCGCCATGCTGGCCGAGGACGCCAGCGTCGACCGGACCGCCCTGCTGGAATACGTGGCCGCCCGGTTCGACGCCATCGAGCTGGCCGCCCGCTGGATGGCCGGCCCGGAACGGACCCGCGCCGAGGCCATGGTGGACAAGCTGCTGCGCTGGCTGGCCGGCAACCCGCGGCGGCTGCTCGCCATCGAGCACGAGTTCGCGGTCCGCCTCGACGACCCGCGCCGGCCGGTCGAGCTGACCGGCCGGGTCGACCGGCTGGAGGTCGATGACGAGGGGCGGCTCGTGGTGATCGACCTGAAGACCGGCAAGTCCACCGCCGTCACCGAGCGGGAGGTGGCCGAGCACCCGCAGCTCGGGGCCTACCAGGCCGCCGTGGAGGCGGGGGCGTTCGCCGAGTTCGGCGAGGAGTCCGGGGGCGCCGCGCTGGTGCAGCTCGGCACCGGTGCCAAGGACGCCAAGGAGCAGGCCCAGGCGGCCGCCGGGGAGGGTCCCGAGGCCGGCTGGGCCACCGCGCTGGTCCGGCGCACCGCCGACACGATGGCCGCCGCCACGTTCGCCGCCGTCGCCAACTCGAAGTGCCGGGTCTGCCCGGTGCGGACGAGCTGCCCGGTCTCCGGGCAGGGCCGCCAGGTCGTCGAGCCCCCCACGGAGCACGCATGACGACCCAGCCGACGCTGTTCAGCACCACCGCCACCCCGACGCCCCGGACCGCCGACGCCGGCCCCCGCTACACGCCGGTCGAGCTGGCCAGACTGCTCCGGCTGCCGGCGCCCACCCGGGAACAGGCGGCGATCATCGCCGCGCCGGTGGAGCCGCTGCTGGTGGTCGCGGGCGCCGGCTCCGGCAAGACCGAGACGATGGCCGCCCGGGTCGTCTGGCTGGTCGCCAACTCCTACGTCCGCCCCGAGCAGATCCTCGGCCTCACCTTCACCCGCAAGGCGGCCGGCGAGCTGGCGCACCGGGTACGCACCCGGCTCGACCAGCTCATCCGGCGGCTCGGCCGGCAGGCCCGGGACCCGCACGAGGACCCCCTCGCGGGCGAGCCGACCGTCTCCACCTACCACTCGTACGCGGGCCGGATCGTCACCGAGCACGGGCTGCGGGCCGGCTACGAGCCGACCACCCGGCTGCTCACCGAGGCGTCCCGCTGGCAGCTCGTCGACCTGCTGGTGCGCAACTACGACGGCGACATGTCCGAGGTGGACCGGATGCCGTCGACCATCACCGACGCGGTGCTCGCCCTGGCCGGTGAGCTGGACGAGCACCTGGTCGACCCGGACGAGCTGGCCGCCTGGACCGGCCGGTTCTTCGCCGAGGTGCAGTCCCGCCCGGGACGGGTCTACGCCGACGTGCGCAAGGCCCTCCAGCTCCAGCAGACCCGGCTAAAGCTGCTCCCGCTGGTCCGCGCGTACGCCCGGCGCAAGGACGACTTCGAGGCGATGGACTTCGCCGACCAGCTGGCCCGGGCGGCGCGGGTGGCCCGCGACCACCCCGGCGTCGGGGTGATCGAGCGGGACCGGTTCCGGGTGGTGCTGCTCGACGAGTACCAGGACACCAGCCACGCCCAGGTGGTGCTGCTCAACGCGCTCTTCGGCGGCGGCCACCCGGTCACCGCGGTGGGCGATCCCTGCCAGTCCATCTACGGCTGGCGCGGGGCCAGCGCGGGCACGCTGGACCGGTTCCCCGCCGAGTTCGCCCGCACCGACGGCGCCCCCGCCGAGGTGCTCAGCCTCACCACGAGCTGGCGCAACCGGCCCGAGATCCTGGGCGTCGCCAACGCGCTGTCGGTGCCGCTGCGGGCCGCCGGCGCCCGGGTGCCCGAGCTGCACGCCGCGCTCAGCGTCCGCGACCCGATCCCGCACCGCAGCCCCGGCGGGCGGGCCGCCGGCACCGTGCACTGCGCGCTGCTGGAGACGTACGCCGACGAGGCCGACTGGATCGCGGACAGCGTGCTGGCCGCCTGGCGGGGCGCGGCCGGGATGCCGGAGGCGCTGCCCGAGCACATCCCGGCCCACCGGCGCCCCACCACCGCCGTGCTGGTCCGGCTGCGCAGCCAGATCCCGGCGATCGAGGCGGCGCTGCGGGCCCGCGGGCTGCCGGTCGACGTGGTCGGCCTCGGTGGGCTGCTGGACACCCCCGAGGTCCGGGACGTGGTCTGCACGCTGCGGGTGCTCGCCGACCCGACCGACGGGGCGGCGCTGCTGCGGCTGCTCACCGGCGCGCGCTGGCGGATCGGGCCGCGTGACCTGGTCGCCCTGCACCGGCGGGCCCGCGCCATCGCTCGGGCTCGGCGGGAGGTGACCGGCGACGACGGGCCGGAGATCACCGTGGACGCGCTCGACGAGGCCACCCTCGTCGAGGCGCTGGCCGACCTGGGGCCGGCGCAGGCGTACTCGGCGGAGGGCTACGCGCGTCTGCGCTCGTACGGGATGGAGCTGGCGCTGCTGCGCTACCGGCTGGACCAGTCCCTGCCGGAGCTGATCGCGGACATCGAGCGGACCATCGGCCTGGACGTGGAGGTGGCGGTCCGGGCCGGCCGGGACGGCGCCGGCGACGCCGGCCTGGCCCGCGCCCACCTGGACGCGCTCGGCGACGTCGCGGCCCGGTTCAGCGGCGAGACCCCCGGTGCCACGCTGGCCGGATTCCTCGCCTACCTGGCCGCCGCCGAGGACGAGGAACGCGGCCTGACTCCGGGCGAGGTCGAGGTGGTGGAAGGTGCGGTGCAGATACTCACCGCGCACGCCGCGAAGGGCCTGGAGTGGGACGTGGTGTCGGTAGCCGGCCTGACGCGGGGCGTCTGGCCGGGGCCGGTGCGCAACTCCGACCACTGGCTGGGCGGGCTCGGCGTGCTGCCGTTCCCGCTGCGCGGCGACGCCGACGGGCTGCCCGAGCTGGGCCTGCACGGGGCGGACGACCAGCGCGGCGTGGCCCGGGCCGTGGAGGACTTCACCGACGCCTGGCGGGCCCACGACGAGCGGGAGGAGCGCCGGCTGGCGTACGTGGCGGTGACCCGGCCCCGCCGGCTGCTGCTCTGCTCCGGCTACTGGTGGGGGGAGGGCACGAAGAAGTTCCGCGGCCCGTCGCTCTTCCTCCGTGAGGTGCACGACGCCTGCCTGGCCGGCGGGGACGGCCACCTGGTCGACGCCTGGGCCCCCGAGCCCGCCGGGGACGCGGTCAACCCGACCACCGAGACGGTGCTGCGGGCCGAGTGGCCGGCCGACCCGCTCGGCGCCCGGCGCCCGGCCCTGGCCGAGGCGGCCGCCCTGGTCCGCCGTTACCTGGCCGACCCGGAGGCGGCCCGCCGCGAGGAGGCCCTGCTGGCGGCCGCCGCGGCGACCGCGGCGGCGCCGGCCGGGAACGCCGACCCGCCGGCGCCCACCAGGAGCGTCGACACGACGGCGCCCGCCGAGAAGGCCGACACGCGGCCGCCCGCCGAGGACGCCGACCCGCCGACGCCCGCCGAGGACGCCGAGGTGGCCCGCTGGCGGCGGGAGGCCGACCTGCTCCTCGCCGAACGGGCCGAGCTGGCCCGGCGGGCCGAGGCGGTCGAGGTCGAGCTGCCCGGCCACCTGTCGGTGACCCAGCTCGTGGCGCTGCGCCGCGACCCGGAGGCCCTGGCCCGGACGTTGCGCCGGCCCATGCCCACCGAGCCCAACCCCTACGCCCGGCGGGGCACCGCCTTCCACACCTGGCTGGAGCAGCGCTTCGGCGCCGACCGGCTGCTCGATGTGGACGAGCTGCCGGGCGCGGCCGACGACGACGCCGCCCCGGACGACGCGCTCACCGAACTCCAGGAGCGCTTCCTGGCCAGCGAGTGGGCGGACCGGGTGCCGGTGGAGGTGGAGGTGCCCTTCGCCACGGTGATCGCCGGGGTGGTGGTCCGGGGCCGGATGGACGCCGTCTTCGCCCGCCCCGGCGGCCGCTTCGACGTGGTCGACTGGAAGACCGGCCGGCAGCCGGCCGGGCGGGAGGCCGACGCGGCGGCCGTGCAGCTCGCCGTCTACCGGCTGGCCTGGGCCGAGCTGGCCGGGGTGCCGGTCGAGCGGGTCGGGGCCGCCTTCCACTACGTCCGGGACGGGGTGACCGTCCGCCCGGCCGACCTGCTCGACGCCGAGGGGCTGACCGCGCTCGTCGCCGCGGTACCGGAATTTCCGACAGAGGGCGCGGCGTTGACGAGATCGTGGTAGGTTAGGCGCGTTGCAGTTTTGGTTTCCAGAGACTCTGTGTGCGCCTGGCGGATTGTGGCCCCAGGCGCTCTTTGTTGTGTCCGGAGTTCTCCGGGCGGGGCGACCAGCAGCGACAGGTACACCGCGCACATGCGTGCGGTGTGCTCCCTTCGGTCCGCAACAGGTGCGGGTCCGAACGTTCCGTCAAGGAGACGAAACACATGGCAATTGGCACCGTCAAGTGGTTCAACGCTGACAAGGGCTTCGGCTTCATCACCCCGGACGACGGCGGCGCCGACGTCTTCGCCCACTTCTCGGCGATCCAGACCTCCGGCTACCGGAGCCTGGACGAGAACCAGCGGGTCGAGTTCGAGGTGACCCAGGGCCAGAAGGGCCCGCAGGCGGAGAACATCCGTCCGCTCTGATCTTCGGATCATCCGGTAACACCCATCGCGCCCCCCGGGCGCGGTGACGGGCCGGTCCGCTGCGCCGCCCACCCGCTCCGCGGGACGTGGCGTGCTGCGGCGGGCCGGCCCGTACCTTTCGGTTCGTGCTTGTGACCACCGGCGACGCCGGTGACGCGCCGCTCGTCGGCGCCCTTCCTCGACACGTGCCGCGTCGAGGAAGGCTTTTCGCATGACCATGACCGTTCCCACCTTCGCCGCCACCGGCCTGGCCCCCGCGCTGGTCACCGAGCTGGCCGCGCAGGGCATCACCGAGCCGTTCCCCATCCAGGCGGCGACCCTGCCGGACTCGCTGGCCGGCCGCGACGTGCTCGGCCGCGGGCGCACCGGCTCGGGCAAGACCCTGGCCTTCGGGCTGCCGCTGCTGCACCGCACGGCCGGTCGCAAGGCCCGCCCGGGCCGCCCGCTGGCGCTGGTGCTGGTGCCCACCCGCGAGCTGGCCCAGCAGGTCACCGCGGCGCTCACCCCGTACGCCCGGGCGCTCGGGCTGCGCTGCGCCACCGTGGTCGGCGGGCTCTCCCTCCAGCGGCAGGCGGACGCGCTGCGCGCCGGCGCGGAGGTGCTGGTGGCCACCCCGGGCCGCCTGCACGACCTGATCGACCGGCGCGACGCCCGGCTCGACCAGGTGGCCGTCACGGTGCTCGACGAGGCCGACCAGATGGCCGACATGGGCTTCCTGCCGCAGGTGACGAAGCTGCTGGAGCAGGTCGACCCGAACGGCCAGCGGATGCTGTTCTCGGCCACCCTGGACGGCGGCGTGGACCGGCTGGTCCGCCGCTTCCTGAGCAACCCCGTGTCGCACTCCGTCGACCCGGGCACCGCCACGGTGACCGCGATGACCCACCACGTGCTGCACGTCGAGGCGGAGGACAAGCCGGCCGCGCTGGCCCACATCGCCGCCCGCGAGGGCCGCACCATCCTGTTCATGGCGACCAAGCACCGCGCCGACCGGGTCGCGCGCCAACTGCTCGCCAAGGGGGTACGCGCGGCCGCGCTGCACGGCGGCAAGACCCAGCCGCAGCGCACCCGGATCCTGGAGCAGTTCCGCACCGGCCACGTCACCGCGCTGGTGGCCACCGACGTGGCGGCCCGGGGCATCCACGTGGACGGGCTGGACCTGGTGGTCAACGCCGACCCGCCGACCGAGGCGAAGGACTACCTGCACCGGGGCGGGCGGACCGCCCGGGCGGGGGAGTCCGGCACCGTGGTCACCCTGGTCCTGCCGGAGCAGCGGCGGGACGTCTCCCGGCTCATGACGGTCGCCGGCATCACCCCGCACACCGCCCGGGTACGCCCCGGCGACGAGGAACTGGCCCGCGTCACGGGCGCCCGCCAGCCCACCGGTGTCCCGGTCACCCTCACCCCGCCGCCCGCACCGCACCCCGCGCCGGCCTCGCGGCCGTCCCGGTCCCGCCGCCCGCGCCGCCGGGCCTGATCCTCCCACTCCGGCCTGGCGGGCGGCGGTGTCCGGCGTGCCGGGACACCGCACGGCCCGCCGGGCCGGAGTCGATCGGGTCCGGGCCGCGTCGCACCCGCGGCCCGAGCCCGTCGAACGTGGTCAGGACGGCGTGTCGCTCCCGCGGCCCGGGCCCGTCGACGGTGGTCAGGCCGCGGCGCGGTCGGCCAGCAGGTCGGCGAGGGTGGTCCGGTCGACCACCAGGGCGATCGCGCCGTCCACCGCCAGCCAGACGTCCCGCAGCCCGGCGGCCACCCCGTGGTAGCCGGCGTGGTCGGCGGGCATGCCCCGGACACTGGTCAGCGCGCCGCCCACCGCCCGCAGCACGTCACCGACGCTGATGTCGGCGGCCGGGCGGGTGAGCGCGTACCCGCCCTCGTTGCCGCGGTGGCTGTGCAGCAGCCCCGCTCGGCGCAGGTCGAGCAGGATGCCCTGGAGGAAGCTGAGCGGGATGTCCTGGCGCTCGGCCAGGCTCGCCGCCTTGACCAGCTCACCGCCGCCGAACCCCCCGTCGCCGGTCGACCCGGCGGCGTCGGCGACGGCGAGCATGGCCCGGAGCGCGTAGTCGGCGCGCGCGGAGACGTACACGGGCTCAGTTGCCGGCCTGGTCCAGCACGCCCCAGCGGCGGCGGATCGCCTTGTCGGCCGCGCCGAACGCGGCGTCCACCAGCAGGCCCACCACCAGGATGACGATCATGATGGCCATCAGCCGGGGCGCCTCGCTCAGCTCCCGGGCGTAAGTCAGCTGCGCGCCGATCGACGTCCGGGTGGCGATGACCACCAGCAGCTCGCCGGCCATCAGGCTGCGCCAGGCGAACGCCCAGCCCTGCTTGAGTCCGGCCACGATGGCCGGCAGCGCGGCCGGCGCGATCACGTAGCGGTAGAGGTTGAGCCCGTGGGCGCCGAGGTTGCGGCCGGCCCGGACCAGCAATGGCGGCACGTAGTCCACGCCGTGGATGACCCCGTTGGCCACCGACGGCGCCGCGCCGAGCACCACCACGAAGAAGATCGCCTGCTCGCTGAGCTGGAAGAGCAGGATCGCCAGGGGGAACCAGGCGATCGACGGCATGGTCTGCAGGGCGGTGATCATCGAGCCGAGCGCGGCGCGGAGCACCTTCACCCGGGCCACCGCGAGGCCGATCAGCAGGCCGACGGCGACCGCGGCGGCGAAGCCCACGGCGGCGCGGCGGGCCGTGGTGGCCAGGCCGTGCCAGAGTGCCGGGCTGGCCAGGTAGTGGCCGAGGTCCGCGAAGACGACGGCCGGTCCGGGCAGCGCCCACGGGTCCTTCCAGCCGGTCCAGACCACGGCCTGCCAGAGGGCGACGGCCAGGGCCAGGGCGGCCAGCTTCGGCCAGAGCGCGGACCAGCCGCGGCGCAGCCGGGACGGCGCCTTCTCCTGGCCGGCGATCTCCAGGGCGTCCAGGCCGGAGATCTCCGCGTCCGTACGCGGCGTCCCGGCGAGCGTGTCACTGGCCATGGCGGCCCACCTCCGTACGCAGCCGGTCGGTGACGTCGGCGGCGATGGCCGCGATCTCCGGCGAGTCGATCCGCCGGGGTCGCGGCACGTCGACCTCGGTGGAGTAGATGATCCGGCCGGGCCGGCTGGAGAGCAGGATGATCCGGTCGGCGAGCCGGGCCGCCTCGCGGACGTTGTGGGTCACGAAGATCACGGTGAGCTTCCGCTCGGACCAGATCCGCTCCAGCTCGTCGTGCAGGATGTCCCGGGTCATCGCGTCGAGCGCGCCGAACGGCTCGTCCATCAGCAGCACCGGGGTGTCCAGGGCAAGGGTGCGGGCCAGCGCGACCCGCTGCCGCATGCCGCCGGAGAGCTCGTGCGGGCGCTTGCGGGCGAAGTCGGCCAGGTGGACCGTACGCAGCAGCTCGGCGACCCGCGCCCGCCGCTCGTTCCGGGGCAGCCCGCGCAGCTTGAGCGGCACCTCGACGTTGCCCTCGACGGTGAGCCACGGGAAGAGCGCCGACTCCTGGAACATCAGCCCGGGGTTGACCCCCTCGCCCAGCTCGATCCGGCCGCCGCTGGTCCGGTCCAGCCCGGCGACCAGGTTGAGCAGGGTGCTCTTGCCGCAGCCGGACGCGCCGACAAGGCAGACGAACTCGCCGGGGGCGACGTCCAGCGACACCCCGTCCAGCGCCAGGACGGCGTGCTCGCCCTGGCCGTACACCTTGGTCACGCCGCGCAGCGCGACCGAGCCGGTCGCGCTGCGCGGGGTCGTCAAGGTCGACGTCACGGCTGGGTGACCTCGGTCTTGCCCTGCGCCTTCAGCACCTCGTTGAGGTACTTCAGGTCGTAGAGGCCGTTGAGGTCGACCGGCTGGGTGAGGCCGACGGCGACGGCGTGGTCCAGGCCGGTCTTCAGCGAGGCCGGGATCGGGTCGTTGGTGAACTCCAGGGTCGGCCAGGCCTGCTTGATCAGCTTGAGGTCCAGCGGCTTGCCGGTGATCTTGCCGATGTGGTCGGAGATGGCCTGCTGCGCCTCGTCCGGCTTGCTGTTGACGAACTCGTTCGCCGCCACCTGCCCCTCGACCAGCTTCTTCACCACGTCCGGGTGTGCCTTGAGGAACTTGGTGCTGACCAGCAGGTTGGTGATGACGAACTTCCTGTCCGGCCAGAGGTCGCGCTCGTCGACCAGGACCTTGCCGCCGGCGTTGACCAGCCGGGAGACGAAGGGCTCGGGCACCCATGCTCCGTCGATGGCGGCGGTGCCGAAGGTCTCGATGGTCTGCGCGTTCTCCTGGGGGACCACCTTGACGTCGCCGCCGCCCTCCTTGGTGGTCTGGAGGCCCTTCTCCTTCAGCCAGTAGCGCAGCGCGACGTCCTGGGTGTTGCCGAGCTGCGGGGTGGCGATCTTCTTGCCGCGCAGCTGCTCCACCGACGTGATCTCCGGCTTCACCACCAGCGCGACGCCACCGGACGCGGCGCCGGAGACGACCCGGACCGCCTCGCCCTTGGACTTCGAGAAGGCGTTGACGGTCGGGTTCGGACCGATGTACGTGGCGTCGAGCGCGCCGGAGAAGACCGCCTCGATGGCCGCCGGGCCGGCGTTGAAGGTCTTGGTCTCCAGCGTGACGTCGCCGCCCAGCTTCTCCTTGAAGATGCCCTTCTCCACACCGACCACGGCGGGCGCGTGGGTGATGTTCGGGAAGTAGCCCAGGCGCAGCGTCACCGGCCCGGAACCGCCGGCGGCGTCGTCGCTGTCGTCGCCGCAGGCCGCGGTGGCGCCCAGGGTGGCCGCGCCGACCACGGCGAGGGTGGCCAGGGTGACCAGGCGGCGGAAGGGGAGCCGTCTCATCGTGTATCCAATCCGCAGTATTCCTACTTAGTTGGTAGGAAGACTGGGGCAGGCGGTGAGCGGCGTCAAGACCCGTTCACGATCCGGGACGCACGACCTGGGGATTCTCGGTAATTCCCACCTGTTCGGTGGAGATGGCGACGCCGGTCGGCCCCCGCCCGGCACCGCCGTCCGGTGGGCCCGCGCACACCGCCGGTGCGGGCGCGGTGGACGAGTTAGGGTCGATCACGTGCCGACGCGGAGAGCGAGAATTCCAGCGACGAAATACCCGGTCGAGCGGTTCACCCTCGACAACGGCCTGCGGGTGGTGCTCACCCCCGACCGCAGCGCCCCGGTCATCGGGGTGGCGGTGGTCTACGACGTCGGCATCCGCTCCGAGCCGGAGGGGCGCACCGGCTTCGCCCACCTCTTCGAGCACCTGATGTTCCAGGGCTCGGAGAACCTGGAGAAGCTGGCCCACTTCCGGCACGTCCAGGGCGCCGGCGGCACCTTCAACGGCTCCACCCACCTGGACTACACCGACTACTACGAGACCCTGCCCAGCAACGCGCTGGAGCGGGCGCTCTTCCTGGAGGCCGACCGGATGCGCGGTCCCCGGCTGACCGAGGAGAACCTGCGCAACCAGGTCGACGTGGTCAAGGAGGAGATCCGGGTCAACGTGCTCAACCGGCCGTACGGCGGTTTCCCCTGGCTCACGCTGCCGCCGGTCATGTTCGACACGTTCCCCAACGCGCACGACGGCTACGGCTCCTTCGACGACCTGGAGTCGGCCACCGTCGGCGACGCGGCCGACTTCTTCCGCCGCTACTACGCCAGCGGCAACGCCGTCCTGGCGGTCAGCGGGGACGTCGACGTCGCCGAGGCCACCGCGCTGATCGAGCGGCACTTCGGCGACGTGCCGGCCCGGCCCGCCCCGGAGCGCCCCGACTTCGCCGAGCCCGACCTCACCGCCGAGCGGCGCACCTCGTACACCGACCAGCTCGCCCCGCTGCCGGCGGTGGCCGGGGCCTGGCGGGTGCCCGATCCGGTGACCGACTTCGCCGGCTACCTGCCGTACGTGGTGCTGGCCGAGGTGCTCACCGACGGCGACGCGTCCCGGCTTGTCGAGCGGCTGGTCCAGCGGGACCGCTCGGTGACCAGCCTCGGCGGCTACCTGGGCTTCATGGGCGACCCGTTCGACGTGCGCGACCCCACCGCGCTGCTGCTCCAGGCCCACCTGCCGCCCGGCGGCGACGTGGACAAGGTGCTGCGCACCGTCGACGAGGAACTGGACCGGCTGGCCACCGACGGGCTGATCGAGGGCGAGCTGGCCCGGACCCAGGCCCGCATGGCGACCCATCTGCTGCGGGACACCGACGCGGTGCTCGGCCGGGCGCTGCGGATGGCCGTCCTGGAACAGCAGCGCGGCGAGCCGGGCCTGCTCAACGAGCTGCCCCGGCTGGTCGGCGAGGTGACCGACGAGCAGGTCCGCGCGGCCGCCGCCACCCTGCGGCCGGAGCGCCGCGCGTCCATCGAGGTCATCGCCGGAGGCGCCCGATGAGTGCAACCGTGGAGACGGGTACGCGGCCGCTGCCGGCGCTCGGTCCGAACCGCAGGCTCAAGGTGCCCAAGCAGGCCGAACGCACGCTGGCCAACGGGCTCACCGTGATCGCGGTACGCCGCAGCGCGATCCCGCTGGTCGAGCTGCGGCTCTGGATGCCGTTCGGGCGTACCCACCTGGCCCGCGGCGGGATGCTGGCGCAGACCCTGCTCTCCGGCACGGACACGCACACCGCGACCCAGCTCGCCGCGGAGTTGCAGAAGGTCGGCGGCGGCCTCTCCGCCGGCATCGACCCGGACCGGCTGATGCTCTCCGGGGCGGGCCTGGTCACCGGCCTGGGCCGGATGCTGGAGCTGCTCGCCGACGTGCTCACCGGCGCCACCTACCCGGCCGACTGGGTGGAGACCGAGCGGGACCGACTGGTCGACCGGATCCAGGTGGCCCAGAGCCAGCCCGCCCACCTGGCCCGGACCGCGCTGCTCAAGCGGATCTACGGCAGACACCCGTACGCGGTGCAGACCCCCGAGCCGGACCAGGTGCGCGCGGTGAAGCCGCCGGTGCTGCGCCGGCTGCACGCCGAGCGGGTGCACCCGGCCGGCGCGGTGCTGGTGCTGGTCGGGGACGTGCAGCCGGAGCGGGCGCTGGACGCCGCCGAGCAGGCGCTCGCCGGCTGGAAGGGGGACGGGCAGCCGGCCGAGCTACCCCCCGCGCCGCCGCTGGAGCCCGGCCCGCTGCTCCTGGTCGACCGGCCCGGCTCGGTGCAGTCCTCGCTGCGGATCGCGCTGCCCGCGGTGCCCCGCACCCACCCAGACCACGCCGCGCTGCAACTGGCCAACCTGGTCTTCGGCGGATACTTCTCCTCCCGCTGGGTGGAGAACATCCGCGAGGACAAGGGCTACACCTACGGCCCGCACTCGCTGATCGAGCACTCGGTGGCCGGGTCGGTGCTGGTCGCCGCCGCCGAGGTGGCCACCGAGGTGACCGCGCCCGCCCTGCTGGAGACGACGTACGAGCTGGGCCGGCTGGCCGCGCTGCCGCCCAAGCCGGACGAGCTGGAGCAGGCCCGCCAGTACGCCCTCGGCACGCTCCAGCTCGGCATGTCCACCCAGGCCGGGCTGGCCTCGCTGACCAGCGCGTACGCCGGCAACGGCCTGCGCCTGGACTTCCTCGCCGAGCACGCCGCCCGGCTGGCCAGGGCGACCGTGGACGACGTGGCCGCGGCGGCCGCCCGCTACCTCGCCCCGGCGCAGGCCGTGACCGTGGTGCTCGGCGACGCCGAACGGGTGGCCGACGGCCTCGCCACGCTCACCCCGATCCGCACGGAGTCCGCGTGAGCGCGAGGAGTGAGCCGGGTTTGCGAGCCCCGCAGTCGCGAACGAAAGAGGGCACCCCGTGAGCGCGAGGAGTGAGCCGGGTTTGCGAGCCCCGCAGTCGCGAACGAAAGAGGGAACAGCGTGACGGGCGAGCCCGCTCCACCGCTGGCCCGGTCGACGCTGGACCGGGCGGCGCACCGGCGCACCGACCCGGGCTGGCTCGCCGAGGCGTGGGAGCAGTCCCGGGTGCTGGTGCTGGACTCGGCCGACGAGGGGCGGGCCCTGGTCCGCGGCGCGGCGGCCCCGCCGGAGCTGGTGCTGGTCGGCCCCGGTGAGCTGCCCGAGGTGCCCCGGTCGGTGCCGATGTTCCTCGGCGTCGAGCAGGACGGCGTGCCGGTCTTCGCGGTGGACGCGCCGCTGCCCGAGCTGCCCGGCACCCGCCGGGTCAACCTGCGCGAGGTCGGCCACCTGCTGACCGACCGGGACGCCGGGATCTTCACCACGGCGCTCGCCCTGCTCAACTGGCACCTCCGGCACGGCTACTCCTCGTCCAGTGGGCAGCCGACCCAGGTGGACGAGGCCGGCTGGTCGCGCGTCGACGCGGGCGGCGGCCGGATCTGGCCGCGTACCGACCCGGCGATGATCGTGCTGGTGCACGACGGCGTGGACGGGCCGGACGGGCGCTGCCTGCTGGGCAACAACGCCACCTGGCCGAGCACCCCGGGGCAGCGCCGCTACTCGTGCCTGGCCGGCTACGTCGAGCCGGGGGAGTCGGCCGAGGCCGCCGTGTTGCGCGAGGTCCGCGAGGAGGTCGGCGTCGCGGTCGAGGAGATCGGGTACGCCGGCAGCCAGTCCTGGCCGTTCCCCGGCTCGCTGATGCTCGGCTTCCTGGCCCGGGCCGACGCCGACGCGCCGATCCGGGTGGACCCGGCCGAGATCGCGCACGCCCGCTGGTTCAGCCGGCGGGAGATCGGCGCTGCGCTGGCCGACCAGCCGGTCCGGGTGGAGGGCGGCGACCGCCTGCTCCTCCCGCCGCCCTCGTCGATCGCCCTCTTCCTGATCCACCGCTGGCTCGACGGCCACTGCTGACCAACGGCGATGCGGGCCGTCGGGATCGAGGGTCCCGACCCGGGTCCCGGTCCGGACCGTCGCCACCGCGGCGGTTCGCCAGGAGCACCGGCCTGCGCATCCGTCGTCGCGAAGCCCGGCACCACCTCACACCGCGCTGTCGACCTGATGTCGTGAACGACTCACCCTGCCCGCTCGCTCCGCACGACCGGCAAGGCCGCACACCCGCCCAAGCAGATCTTGGCGACTTCCCGTTCCCAGCGAACAGAAAGTCACCAAGATCGCGAAGCCCACCCCGGTGATCATGAGGTTAGCGGCGACAAATCGGGCGA
>NZ_JBSSLX010000132.1:0-16474 GCF_053890995.1 Micromonospora sp. I033
GACCGCGACCGTCCGCCGGCCGCCGGGGAGCAGCGCGGAGATGCGGGCCTGGGCCGGGGTGAGCACGGCCGGCCGGACCGGTCGCTCCGCCTCGTGCTCCGCGATCAGCTCGTCGAGCTGGGCGACCACCGCGGCGCGCTGCTCGATGGCGTCGGCGAAGGCCAGGGTCAGCTTGAACCGGAAGTCGGCCACCGCGCCGGTGGGCAGCAGCAGACCGGAGGTACGCCGCCGGTCGAGGACCTGGATCAGCGTGACGGGCGCCGCTGGGTCGTGGGACAGGCCGGTCATCCGCCCGTACGTCCAGTCGCGCCGGCCCCGCCCGCCGAGCAGGACCAGGCGCCGGTTGGTGAGCACGGCGAGCCCGGCGTCGACGACCTTCACCCCTTCGGGGCGGCGCGGGCGCAGCGCCGGCGGTTCCGGGTCGACGGTCAGCTCGGGGGCCGGCAGCACGGCGGTGTGCCGCACCTCGACCAGTTGCGCGGCCGGCAACGTCCAGAAGACCACCTCGCCGGGGGCCAGCTCGATGGGCAGGCCGGCGCCGGCCTCGGTCGAGCCGTGGAAGGACCCGGCGAGGGTACGCAGCCGGCGCAGCTCGTCGTCGCGGCGTCGCCACGCCTCGTCGGCCGCGCGGAAGGCGCGCTGCCGCCGGTCGTTCTGCCGGTACGCCCACCGGTAGCGCCATGTGGAACCCGTCGAATCAGTCATCGCCACGCCGACTCCTCCGCCGCGCGAGCCCACCAATCGGGGTGTCATTCATGTCAACTGCGGCGCAGGGGTGGCAAGACACGCGCAAGTTGCAAATCCAACCGATCGGGTGATTGACCCACACCATCGGCGGAGGCGGGTGCGTCGGTTCCCCGCCTAGCGGCGGATGCGGTCCGCCATCATGCCGACCGCCCGGCCCTGGTCGACCAGGCAGGCGGCCAGCAGGTCGCGCGCCCGGCGGCGGACCGCGGCGGCGTCCGGATGCCCGGGCAGCCACTGCTCCGGCTCACCGATGGTCAGCTCGACCCGGCCCGCGGGCAGCGGCACCGCCCCGGGCGGCGGGCCGCCGAGGCGCTCCAGGTGGCCGGGCGAGAGGATCTGGTACCACATGGGCTCCGGCACCAGCAGGTCGGCGAGCGCCGCCACGTCGGGCGGCGGCGCCTGGCCCGGCCCGTTACGCGGGGACCAGCCGTGGTCGAGCAGCCGAGCGGCGTCGGGCTCGACCGTCACCCCGGCCCAGACGACCGTGTCGGCGTGCGCCCTCAGCAGCTCCCGCAGCTCGTGCATGCCTTCCGCGCCGGCGGGCGCCAGGGTGAGCGCCGCTGCCGGCGCCGCGTCACGCAGGGACGCCCCGACGGTCGCCGCCGCCACCGGACCGTCGTCGGCGACCAGGGTCACCGTGGTGGCCTGGCCGGGGGTGGCCAGCGCGGTGCGGGCCGCCCCCGGGGCCGTCCCGGCCGGGACGGCGGTCTCCACCCCGAACACCACCAGGCTCAGCTGGCCGACGCCGCGCCCGGTGACCCAGCCGGCAGCCACGTCGAGCAACGCCAGCGGCGGTCCGGCCGGCAGGTCACCGAACGGCGCCGCCAGCGGGCCCCGCAGGTAGGCCCGGACGGCAGGGGTGAGCCCGGGACGGAGGTCCAGGTCGCCGGGATGGGCCAGGCCGACCTCGGCGTCACCCACCCCGGCGTGGCGCAGCTCGGCGACGAGCAGATCGGGTACGCCGAGCACCTGCTCGTCCGGCAGCGAACCGAAGTCCACCGCGAGGAGGTGCCGGCCCGGCAGGGGCACCGGCGGCGGGAGGAAGGCGACCCGTTCCGTCTCCCCCTCGGCCCCCGGCACCTCAAGCCGTAGCAGGGTGTCCCGGAACGCGGCCGTCGCGGCCGGGAGCTGGCCGTCGCCGGACCGCACCTCGAGCAGCAGGCTCTG
Organism: Micromonospora sp. I033; assembly: GCF_053890995.1. Lineage (NCBI taxonomy): Bacteria > Bacillati > Actinomycetota > Actinomycetes > Micromonosporales > Micromonosporaceae > Micromonospora > Micromonospora sp. I033. Next base: position 1,915 of record NZ_JBSSLX010000132.1, read on the forward strand.
CGACACGCGCAGCTCCCGGTGCACCTCGGGCAGGACGACGACGGCCATCACGTACTCCTTTGTCTTGCGTTTTGTCTTACCCGGTGGTCACGGCACCACGGGCACGCGCGGGATGATCGGGATGATCGGGATGCAGAGGCTGCACGTGTTGTGGGCCTCATCCTCCATGTCGCGGTTGCGCTGTGCCCTGGTCCGGGCGGCCACCGGGGCCTTGTCCTCCTTGGCGAAGTAGACGTGCCCGGGCAGGTCCCCCCAGACAACGACCTCGTCGCCACCGAAGATGTCGTCCCAGAAGCTCTCCTGGACCAGGAAGGAGTTCGCCCAGCCCTGCAGCTCGGTGCCCTTCACGAAGGTCACCTGGTAGTGGTAGATGGCCGCGAAGATGTAGCCGTTGAGCTGCGGTTCCACCTGGCTCCGGTTGGCGTAGTCCTTGACCTCGAAGATGTTTGTCTCGTCGGTCGCGATGTCGACCTTCAGGCGGTCGCCGTCGAAGTACGGCGCGAACAGCGGCGGGTAGTCGTCGTTGACCCGCGGTGGCTTGACCTCCCAGTCGACGTTGTAGCTGACCGTCGTGCCGAAGCCGAACTGGTCGTCCCACAACCGCTGGAAGAAGCCCTCCCGGCGCTTGTTCAGCTCGTTGATGGTGAACGCCTGCGCCGCCTTCTCCCGCTCGGCCCGGGGCTCCTTGTTCCACAGCATGTTCAGGCAGTGCTGCCGGGCGTCCAGACAGTCCTGCTCGATGTTGCCCCGGGTGCTGAGCATGTGGCCCTGGAAGCACTTGTTGTGCGCCTGGATCGAGTCGTTGGGCGGCGGGCAGTTCTCCCCGAGCGCCTGCAGCACCGCGTTGAAGACGGAACCGAACCCGGCCCAGATGGAGACCTGGCCGCTCGGGTCGGCGAAGTCCAGCGGGCCGTTGTTGGCGTAGGCGTACGGGCTGGTGGTGTCGGTCTGGCCGACCATGGTGGTCAGCGGGTCCCGGCTGGTGAACCGGCCGACGCTGGCGTCGTAGACCCGGGCCCGCAGGTGCACCAGGGACCCGATGCCGGTCTCACCGCGGTAGGCCAGCTCACCCCGGTAGCCGAACGCCGGGTTCGACAGGTTCGGCAGGCCCGCGGTGATCGGGGCGCCGAACACGTCGTAGCTCTGACCCTGTGCCCACTGGTCGGTCGCCGAGGTACGGATCGTCGACCCGTAGGCGTCCCGGGCGAAGGTCGCCGAACCGCTCGCGGTGTCGGCGAACACCCGGCCGTAGCCGTACACGAAGTTCGCGGCGCCCTCACCCGACTGGGTGAGCAGCTGCGGCAGCAGCCCGTCGCCTCCGCTCCACCGGTAGGAGACCGTGCTGGTCTGCGGCGGGTTGTCCTTCGGCTGGCGGGTGGTGGCCACCTGCGTCGGAAGGCCGTCGCCGTCGTAGCCGACCGCGTTGGTCTGGGTGACGCTGCCGCCGGACTCGGTGAACGACTTCGGCAGGCCGAACGAGTCGTAGGCGATGGTGAGCAGGTCGTTCGGGTCGTTGCGCTCCAGCAGCCGCCCGGCCCCGTCGTAGCGGTAGGCGACGTGCTTGTCGCCGGTGTCGGCTGCGGTGAGCTGGTCGGCGGCGTCGTAGGTGAGCTGGGTGGTCACGCCGCCCCGGGTGATGCTGGTGCGGTTGCCCACCGCGTCGTAGGTGGACGAGATCGTGCCACTCGGCTCGCCGGTGGCCGACAGCAGCTGTCCCGCCGCGTCGTAGGTGTAGTTGGCCCGCTTGCCGGGTGTGGGCTCGATGTGCTGCACGACCCGGCCGTCGGCGTCCCGGTTGAGCGTGGTGTCGAAGGCCGGGGCCCCGTTGCGGACCTCGGTGTAGCCGGCCAGCAGCCCGCCGTCGTAGCGGTAGGTGCGCGACCACGAGTCCGGCAGCTTCTCGGCCACCGGCCGCCCGTCCGCGTCGAGCTGGTACGACACGTCCCCGGCCCGCGGGTCCGACAGGCCGGTCAGCCAGCCGTTGGCGTTGTAGCCGTAGGAGACCGTCTGCCCGTCCGGGTAGGTCAGGGAGGTGCGCCGTCCCGCCGCGTCGTACTTGGCGGACACCACCGAATCGTCGGGTCGGGTGGTGGTGAGCAGGCGGCCCACCTTGTCGTACGTGTAGCGGGTGGTGCCGGCGTTGTCGGTCATGCTGGTCCGGCGGCCGACGGCGTCGTAGTCGAACGACACCGTCGCCCCGTCCGCCGCGGTCCGCTTGGTCAACCGGCCACGCTTGTCGTACTCCATCCGCAGCGTGCGTCCCGAGGGGTCGGTGAGCGAGGTGCGGTTGCCGGCAGCGTCCCAGGTCTGCTTCGTGACCCGCCCGAGCGGGTCGGTGACCTCGGTCTGCCGGCCGCCGGCGTCGTACGTGTAGCGGGTGACCGCCTTCTTGGCGTCGGTCATGGTGACCAGGTTGCCGGCCTTGTCGTACGTGTAGCGGGTGACACCGCCGTTGGGATCGGTGACCGCCGTGAGCTGCCCGGCGGCGTCGTACTCCATGGTGCGCACCCCACCGCCGGGGCTGGTCCGCTTCGTCTCCCGGCCCTGCGCGTCGTACTCGTGCCGGGTGATGCCGCCACGCGGGTCGATGACCCGGACCGGCTGGTTGCCGGTGGCGTACTCGTAGCGGGTCACCAGGCCCGCGGGCGTGGTCTCGGAGGTCTTGCGGCCGTCGGCGTCGTAGGCGTACACGAAGACACCGCCTGTGGGCAGGATCTTCTTCACCATCCGCCCCGCGGCGTCGTACTCGTAGCGGATGGCGTTGCCGAGCGGGTCGATGATGGCGACCAGTCGGCCGGCGCCGTCGTACTCGTATTTGGTGATCGCGCCCATCGCGTCCTTCGTGGACACGACGCGACCGGTCGGGTCGTAACTGGTGCTGGTCTCCGCCTCGGCCGCGTCCACCGTCGAGGTCCGCCGGTCCAGCAGGTCGTAGCCGTAGCGAGTGACGTTGCCCGCCGCGTCGGTCATGCTGGTCACGTTGCCCCGCTCGTCGTAGCCGGTGACCTCGGACCCGGTGCCGTCGACGACCTCCGTCGGTCGCCCGTCGGAGTCGTAGGTGTACCGCACCACCGTGCCGTTGGGATCGGTGATCGTGCTGGTCCGACCGAGCCCGTCGTACGTGTACCGGCTGATCCCGCCGAGCGCGTCGGTGACCGTGCTGACCTGCCCGTCGCCACCGTAGCCGTAGGTGACGGCACGGCCGAGCGGATCGGTGACCGTGGTCAGCCGACCCGAGCTGTCGTAGCCGTTGGTGGTCGTCGCGCCGCTCGGGGCGACGGTGGCCAGCAGCAGACCCGAGGCGGTGTAGCGGTAGCGGGTGATCGCCCCGGCGGCGTCGGTGCTGCTGGACAGCCGACCGGCGTCGTCGTACCCGTACTGCTGGACCTTCCCGGACGGGCTCGTCACGGAGGTACGTCGGCCGGCCGCGTCGTAGCCGTAGGTGAGCTTCCGGTTGGTCGGGTCGGTGATGCTGACCAGCCGCCGACCCGCGTCGTAGCCGTAGACGGTTTTCGCGCCCGCCGGGTCGACGAACTCCGTCACCAGCCCGTCCACAACGGTGCGGCGGGTGACCCGCTCGGCGGCGTCGGTCACGGTCGATGCGACCCGGCTGTCGCCGGTGTAGGCGTAGCGGGTGACGCCGCCGGCGGGGTCGGTCACGCTGGTCACGCGGTCCTGCGCGTCGTACCCGTAGGCGCTGGCGGCGGTGCCGACGGCCCGGCGGGTGAGGTTGCCGTGGGCGTCGTAGGCGAAGGTCGTCACGGTTCCGCCTCGGGCGCTGCTCCCGACGAGGCGCCCGTTGGAGTCGAACGTCTGGCTGATCGACTTGCCGGCCGGGTCCGTGGCGCCGACCAGCCGGCCGGCGCGGTCGTGCCGGTAGGTCGCCGTGGCCCCGCCCGGCTGCAGGGTGGCCGTGGTCACCCCGGTGACCTCGTCGTAGGCGACGTCCTCCGCGCCACCCGACGCGAACGCCTGGCGCACGACCCGACCGTCGGAGTCGTAGGTGTTCTCGATGACGGTGCGACCCTCCGGGTCCACGATGGTGGCCAGCAGACCCCCACCGGTGCTGGTGTAGCGGGTGACCGCGCCGCCCGGCGCGGTCACCGCAGAGAGCGCGCCGTCGGTGTACGCGTAGGTGACCACCCGCCCGTCACCGGCTTCCGCCCGGGCGACGCGGCCGGATGCGTCGTAGCCGAAGGTGAGGGCGGCGCCGGCCGAGTGCGCGGCCCGGCTCAGCCGGCCGGCGTCGTCGTAGCTGAGGCTTACCCGCTCCCCCTCGCCGACGAGGCTGGTGGCACGACCGGATGCGTCGAACGTGATCGCCGCGCCGGCCCGGTACCGCAGGGTGAAGGTGCCGTCGTCGGCCCGGGTGAGCTCGGCCTCGATGTCCTGCGGGCGCTGGTAGCCGCCGGCGTCGCCGGGCGCGAAGGTCAGCACCCGGCCGTCCGCGTCGTGGAAGGCGACCGCGCCGTCGTCACCGACCACGAGGTGGGTGGTCAGGGTGGTGGTCCAGCCCTTGCCGAACGGCCCGTCCTGCGGGTTCAGCGAGTTGTAGCTCCGCGCCCAGCTCAGCAGCCCGACGGAGAAACCCAGGTCGACCGCGGCGTGGGTGAAGTTGCCGGTGGCGGTGTTCACGCCCTGGCCGGTGAAGCCGTAGCCCGAATGCTGTCCGAACAGTTCCTCCGACGACCGGGTGACGTAGTCACCCTCGGAGGCGAACGCCGGCGACCCGGATGCCACCAGCGTGACCGCCGTGGCCGCCGCCAGAGCGGGCAGCCGCCACCGGCCGATTCTTGTGCTGTCTCTCATCGCCAACCCCCGTTTCGATGTAGATCGATCGAGGGAACGGTATTGTCCTGCGTCACTGTCCTACTGACCCGCTGCATTTATACATTTCGATGTAAGGTCGGGACCTGCGGGAACCTTTGGATGAGCGGAAAATCACATGCCCGTCGTGTAACGTCCACCGCCGCCGGAACGCTTTTCGCGAATCGGCCGCCAGCGACGACGAACCTTGCCCCACTTCGCCATGCGCCGGGATCAGCCCCTCGGTAACGTGAGCCGCAAGGGGGTACGCCGTCGACGCCGAGGAGGTGGGCCGGTGGGCGAGCCGACCGTCGTGGTGGGGGTGGACATCGGCACCACCAGCACCAAGGCGGTCGCGTACGACACCGGCGGCCGGCAGCTCGCCACCCACTCGATCCGCTATCCCCTGGAGGAGCCGCACCCCGGTTACGCCGAGCAGGACCCGGCACGCATCTTCGACGCCGTGGTGGGGTCGATCCGGGCGGTGGCCGAGGAGCTGCACCGGCCGATCGCCGGCCTGTCGTTCAGCACCGCGATGCACAGCCTGATCGGGCTGGACGCCGACGGCACCCCGCTCACCCCCTCGGTCACCTGGGCCGACTCCCGGGCCAGCGCGCAGGCCGAACGGATGCGCGCCACCCCCTCCGGGCTGGCCATCCACCGGCGCACCGGCACCCCGGTGCACCCGATGGCGCCGCTGCCCAAGCTGGTCTGGTTCGCCGAGCAGCAACCGAAGCTGTTCGAGCGGGTCGCCCACTGGGTGGGTATCAAGGAGTACGTGCTGCTGCGGCTGGCCGAGGCGCTGGTCATCGACCACTCGGTCGCCTCCGCCACCGGGCTGATGGACATCCACCGGCTGGTCTGGGACGCCGAGGCGCTCGGCATCGCCGGGATCACCGAGGAGCAGCTCCCGCAGCTCGTCCCCACCACCCACCTGCTGCCCGGGCTGGCCGCCGAGGCGGCCCGGGCCACCGGCCTGCCCGCGGGCACCCCGGTCGTGGTGGGCGCCGGTGACGGGCCGCTGGCGAACCTGGGGCTGGGCGCGGTGCATCCCGGTGAGGTGGCGTGTTCGATCGGCACCAGCGGGGCGATGCGGGTGATGGTGGAACGCCCCGGGGTCGACCCGCTCGGCGGCGTCTTCTGCTACGCCCTGACCGAGCACCGCTGGGTGGTCGGCGGGGCGATCAACAACGGCGGGATCGTCCTCCAGTGGGCCAACGAGGCGCTCGCCCCCGAGCTGGGCGAGCACGCCGAGGAGGAGCTGCTCGACCTGGCCGCCCGGGCGCCGGTCGGCTCCGGCGGGCTGATCATGCTGCCGTACCTGCTCAGCGAGCGGGCGCCGCACTGGAGCGCGCTGCCCCGCGGCGCGTACGTCGGGCTGACCCACGGGCACGGCCGGGCGCACCTGGTCCGGGCCGCGCTGGAGGGGGTCTGCCAGCAGCTCGCCCTGGTCCTCGCCTCGGTCCGGGCCGCCGGCAACGAGGTACGCGAGGTCCGCGCCAGCGGCGGCTTCGCCCGCAGCCCGCTGTGGCGGCAGATCCTCGCCGACGCGCTCGGCATGCCGGTGCGCTTCCCGGCCGGCCACGAGGGCTCCAGCTTCGGCGCCGCCCTGCTCGGCATGCAGGCGCTCGGCCTGATCGAGTCGATCGAGGTCGCCGCCGACCTGGTCCGCATCGAGGAGACGGTCCGCCCGGACCCCGCCTCCGCCGCCACGTACGCGGCCCTGCTGCCGCTCTTCTCCGAGCTGTACGACGCGCTCGTCCCGACGTTCGCGTCCCTGCGGCGGCTGGCGCCGAGCCTGCCGCCGGAGCCACCCCCCACCGCTCCACCCCAGTGATCGCCCGTACCGGAGGCACGGACGACTAGCGAAGGTCGTGATTGCCGTGGTCACACTGCTCGCCGCACCGGCGGAACCTCTCACGAACGCCGGTGACACCCAGCTCGTCGTCGCCGCCCTGCTCGGCATCGCCGCGGTGGTGGTGCTCATCGCCTGGGGCAAGGTGCACCCGTTCCTGGCGCTGATCCTCGGCGCGGCCGTGCTCGGCGTGGTCGCCGGGGTCAGCGCCGACAAGATCGTCACCTCGTTCAGCGGCGGGGTCGGCTCGACCGTCGGTGGCGTCGGCCTGCTGATCGCGCTCGGCGCGATGATCGGCGGTCTGCTCGCCGAGTCCGGGGGCGCCGACAGCATCGTGGAACGGGTGGTCGGCCGGGTCTCCGGCGGCGCGTTGCCCTGGGCCATGGCCGGCGTGGCCGCGCTGATCGGGCTCCCGCTCTTCTTCGAGGTCGGCGTGGTGCTGCTGGTGCCGATCGTGCTGCTGGTCTCCCGCCGGGTCGACGTGCCGCTGATGAAGATCGGCATCCCGGCGCTGGCCGGCCTGTCGGTGCTGCACGGCCTCGTGCCGCCGCACCCCGGCCCGCTGGTGGCGATCGACGCCCTCGGCGCCAACCTCGGCCAGACCCTGGCCCTGGGCCTGCTGGTGGCGATCCCCACCGTGATCATCGCGGGTCCGGTCTTCGGCAACTTCATCGCCCGCTACGTGCCGGCCACCGCCCCGGAGGCGCTGCTGCCCACCCGGCGGCCGCTCGCTGCCGGCGAGGACCGGCGACCGACCCGCCCCGGTGAGGGCCGGCTCGACGCCGACGGCGACCTGGTCACCGAGGACGACCTGCTCAACCCGGGCGCCGGCCGCCCCGGCGCGCCGATCGACGAGCCGGTGGGGCCGCGCGCACGCCGCGAGCCGGCGCTCTGGGCCGCCGTGGTCACGGTGCTGCTGCCCGTGGTGCTGATGCTGCTGCGGGCGATCGGCGAGCTGACCCTGGCCGAGGACACCGCCGGCCGCCAGGCGCTGGACATCGTCGGCACCCCGATCGTCGCGCTGCTGGCCGGCGTCATCTTCGCGATGGTCTTCCTGGGCTACGGCACCGGCTTCAGCCGCAGCCAGGTCTCCGGCTTCCTGGGCGGCTCACTGCCGGCGATCGCCGGCATCCTGCTCATCGTCGCCGCCGGCGGCGGCTTCAAGCAGGTGCTGGTCGACGCGGGCGTGGGCAACCTGGTCGCCGACGCCGCCGAGGGCGCGAACATCTCCCCGCTGCTGCTGGGCTGGCTGGTCGCCGTCGGCATCCGGGTGGCCACCGGCTCGGCCACCGTCGCCACCATCACCGCGGCCGGTATCGTCTCGCCGCTCGCGACGACGCTCCAGGGCCCCGAGGTGGCGCTGCTGGCGCTGGCCATCGGTTGCGGCTCGCTGTTCTTCTCGCACGTCAACGACGCCGGCTTCTGGCTGGTCAAGGAGTACTTCGGGTTGACCGTCGGGCAGACCATCAAGAGCTGGTCGGTGATGGAGACGATCATCTCGGTGGTCGGCTTCGCCGGCGTCCTCCTGCTCGACCTGGTGTTGTAGGGGGCGCGTGTCGGGCGGGCTGGTCGGGTGCCCGCTCGTCAGTGCCTTTCGAGCTGACGTCGGGAACGACTCGGCAGGCCGGCGCCTGCGGGCGGCGGCCGTGGCCGCCCGGGGCGTGCCGGTGAGCGGCTACGAACTCGATGGCGTGGACGGGCGTCCTGCTCGGTCGCCGCATGCCGATCTTGGACACTTGCCGTTCGAGCGGAACGGCAACTGTCCAAGATCTCGGCACGGCGACCGCGTCGCGACCCGCCCACCGGACGATGTCGCGGACGACTCAGCTCGAAAGGCCGGCGACATCGACCGCCGGACCTGCCACGCCGGGCACATTCCGGATCACCGCCGGGTAAGACGCGATCACGCCGGTCTGGGCAGGGCGCCACGACTCCCGTGCCGCTCCGGCGAGGCTGATCGGTCACGGGGCCTCGACGCCGGAGATGCGGAACCGGTGCACCTCCGCGCCGAGGATCATCGCCGCCTGCTCCCCGTCCGGGCCGGAGCCGCGGAAGTCGAGCAGCTGCTCGTCGGTCTCCCACCGCTCGTAGACGTTGATCCGGCCCGGCTCGACCAGGTCCGCGCTGACCGAGAAGTCCACGCAACCCGGCGCCGAGCGGGCCGCCCGGACGACCTCCACGCAGGAGGCCAGGTAGGCGTCCCGCTGGGCCGGGTCGACGTAGAGGGTGCCGGCGACGATGAACACGTGACCTCCCGAGGGTGAGCCGTCCGGCCCATCCTGGCACCCGGGCCGGATCAGGCCCGGCTGATCGCGTTGGCGTGGATCGCCTCGTTCAGGTACGCGGCCAGCCCCGGCCGGATGTTCTCGTAGTACGCGGTGAACCGCGGGTCGGCCAGGTACATGTCCGCGAGCCCGGTGTGGATCTCGTACGAGCAGTCGTAGAACCACCGGCTGATGAGCTGCCGGTGCTCCTCGGCCAGCGCCATCGCCTCCGGCGAGTCCGCCGCGGCGCCCGACTCCATCAGTGCGGTGATCCGCCGGCCCCACTCCTCGTTCTCGGCCTTGTTGCGCAGCCAGTCCTCCTTCGAGTACCGGGCGGCCCGCTCGGTCGACTGCCGGTAGGCGTCGGTGCCGCCCCAGCGGCGCTCGGCCTCCTCGGCGTGCTCGTCCGGGTCGAAGTCCCCGAACACCTCGAAGCGCTCCTCCGGGGTGAGCTGAATGTCCAACTTTCTCGCCTCCATCGCGAGTTCGATCGCCGCGACCATGTCGCGCAGCTTCCCGATCCGTCCGGTCAACAGCTCGTGCTGCCGGCGCAGGTGCGGCAACGGGTCGCCGCCCGGGTCGTCGAGGATCTCGGCGATCTCCTCCAACGGGAACCCCAGCTCCCGGTAGGCCCGGATCAGCTGCAACCGTTCCAGGTCCGCGTCGTCGTAGCGGCGGTAGCCCGCCGCGGTGCGGCCGCTCGGCGAGAGCAGCCCGATCTCGTCGTAGTGGTGCAGCGTCCGGACCGTCACCCGGGCCGCCCGCGCCACCTGACCCACCGTGTACGCCATGGTTCCCTCCCTTCCGCGACCAAGGCTCCCGCCTCCCGTTGCGTGAGGGTCAAGCCCGATTCTGCGGCCCGCGTCACCCGGCCGGCGCACGAAACGGCGATCGCCCCCGGCCTCCCGAGGGGGTGCGGGAGGCCGGGGGCGATCGGGGAGCGGGTGGTCAGGCGCTGACCCGCTCCTTCTCGGGGGCGGCGAACGCCTCGCTGGCCGGGGTCCGGAAGCGTGCACCAGGCCGGCGACCGAGAGCAGCAGGAGCAGTGCCGCGCCGAGGTACAGGGCCAGGGCGCCCTGCTCGGCCTTGCGGCCGAACTCGCTGAAGCCGTACGAGGTAAGCAGCAGGCCGCGCAGCGTCTCGCCCTTGAACACGGTCTCCCGCTGGGCGGTGACGTCGGCGAGCTGCTTCTGCAGGTCGGCCAGGTTGGCGGCGTTGGTCTGCTGGGCCTGGGCCACCTGCTCGCGCAGGGCGGTCTGCGGCTCGCCCAGGTCGGCGTACGTCCTGCCGCCGCCGATCGACCGCAGGTGCAGGCCGATGTACTCGTTGGCGTAGCACTCGGCCTGCTTGCCGGTGGTGAGCGGCTGGCCGGCGTACTCGCGCAGGCAGTCCGACTTCTTCTCCTCGTCGCCCAGCTTGTCGGCCGGCGTGAAGCTGATGTGCTGGGCGGCGAGCTGGTCGTGCACGTAGCGGTTGGCGAAGTTGGCGTTCGTCGTCAGGACGACGCCGACGACGAGCAGCAGGACCGCGAGGCCCAGCCCACCGATGCTGAACAACAGGTCGAGCGTCCGTCGCTTCATGTCTGGCTCCTGTGTGGATGGTTTCTCCGTTGGCTGCCAGACCATCGTGGCGGTGGACGGGGCGCCGCCAGCAGGGCCGAACCCCCTGTCCTGCCCGGGACCTTCGACCCTGCGCCGGCCGGGCCGGTCAGCGGGCCGCGTCGACCGGGGTGAGCGCGTCGAGCAGCTCGGACAGGGCGACCGGGCGGCCGTAGCGCCAGCCCTGACCGTGCAGGCAACCGATCGCGGTCACCGCCGCGTGCTGGCCGCCGGTCTCCACCCCTTCGGCCACCACGGCCAGGTCGAACGCGCCGGCCAGCCGGGTGACCATCTCCACCGTGGCGTACGCCCGCGCGTCGTCGGCGCCGAGGCGGGACACGAAGGACCGGTCGATCTTCAGCTCGGTGGCCGGGATCCGGTGCAGGTAGCTCAGCGAGGAGTAGCCGGTGCCGAAGTCGTCGATGGCGATGCGGACCCCGAGTTCGCGGAGCTGGGCCAGCCGGTCGAGCACCGCCTCGCTCCCCTCGATCAGCGCCGACTCGGTGAGTTCCAGGGTGAGCGCGCGGGGCGGCAGGCCCGCCGCGCCGACCGCCCCGGTGACCGTGGCGATCAGGTCGGGCCGGCGCAGGTGGGCGGCGGCGATGTTGACGGCCACGGTCACCTCGGGCGCGCGCTCCCGCCAGGTGGCCGCGGCCCGGCACGCCTCGTGGATCACCCACCGGTCGATCGCCAGGATCAGGCCGGTCTCCTCGGCCAGCGGCAGGAAGCGCGCCGGGGTGAGCACCCCGAGCCGGGGGTGCCGCCAGCGGACCAGCGCCTCGGCGCTGCGTACGGCGCCGGTGGCCAGGTCGACGATGGGCTGGAACTCCATGCGCAGCTGGCCCTCGTCGACGGCACGGCGCAGGTCGGCGATCAGCTCGGCCCGGGTCACCGCCGACTCCCGCAGCTGCGGCGTGCAGGTCCGGTACGCGGACTTGCCGGCCGCCTTCGCCGCGTACATCGCGATGTCGGCGTCGCGGAGCAGGTCGGTGTGGGAGGCGTGCTGCGGGCCGTACTCGGCGATGCCGATGCTGGCCGACGGGTGCACGCCCAGGTCCTCCTCGCCGGGCAGCGGTTCGAGGGCGGCGAGCAGCCGGACGGCGAGCCGCTCGGGCGGCACCGGCCGGTCCCCGGCGACCAGCACGGCGAACTCGTCGCCGCCGAGCCGCGCGATCATCCCGTCAGGGCCGGTGGCGTCCCGCATCCGCTCCGCGATGGTGCCCAGCAACCGGTCACCGGCCGCGTGCCCGAAGCGGTCGTTGACCTGCTTGAACCCGTCGAGGTCGAGGAGCAGCACGGCGACCGGGCCGCCGTCGCGCAGGGCCCGGCGCAGTCGCCGGGTGAAGGTCAGCCGGTTGGGCAGGCCGGTGAGCTGGTCGGAGTAGGCGAGCCGGCGCAGCCGGGCGACCAGCCGCAGGTTCTCGTTGGCGGCCAGCCCCTGGCGCAGCGCGAGCACCCCGAGCAGCGCCATCATGCCGATGAAGACCAGGTGCGGGGTCTGCCCGGTGGGCCGCCGGGCGAGCACCACGGCGACGATCGCCCCGCCGACCGGCAGGTAGGGCAGGGCCACCCGCCACCACGGCGGCAGCGGCGACTCGCCGGTCTCCTCCTCCCCCGCGCAGGCGGGCGGCGGAGGGTACCGGGTGGCGAGGCCCACCAGCAGGTAGCTCAGCGGCCAGCAGACGTCGATCGGGTGGCCGGGGGCGTAGCCGCCGTGCGCGACGAGGGAGACGTAGACGGTGTCGGCGGCGGCCCGCGTGGCCAGGCCCACCCCGATCATGGTGAGCGCCCGCCACATGGGACGGGCCGGTCCGGCGACCGCCACCAGGATGGTGAGCTGCATCAGGTCGAGCATCGGGTAGAGCAGCCCGGCGGTGCGCAGCGGATCGGCCAGGTCGGCGTCGGCGAGGTCGCGGAACACCACCACCCAGCCGATCGGGATGAGGGCCAGCCCGACGATCACCCCGTCGAGGAGGGTGCGGGCCTGCCCGACCAGGCTGCGCGGGGCGGCCAGGGAGCAGAGCAGCGCGGCGGTGCCGGTGACGATGCCGGCGGTGAACAACCCACCGACCAGCGCGGTGTGCGGCAGTGCGTGCCCGCCGAGCCGCTCGACCGTCCACACCGTCCGGCCGAGCGCCGAGAGGATCATCGTGGCCGCGAGCAACGCCCAGAACCGGCGCAGCGCGACCGGGTGCCGGCGGGCCACGCCCGTGCAGGCCACCGCCGCCCAGCTCGACACCGCCACCGCGCCGAGGTCGCTGACCAGGGCCCCGCCCGGCAGGCCGGTGACCAGCCAGACCGCTTCCCCGAGTACGACGAGGGCGGCCGCGACGAGCCCGACACGGCCGGAGAGCGGGCGACGGGCCGGCGCCACGGCGGCGAGGCTCACGTCCTGCTGCGATACAACGATTCGCTCCGGCTCTCTCCCAGACGCGCACCCTCGACGATGAGGACCGTTGCGGACGGCGAACGGCGCAAGCCTAGTCAGCCCCCGGTGCCGCCGCCAGAGCCGATCGGGGTCGGTCACCGTCCCGACGGGCCGGGGTCCTCCGGGTCGCGGCGGCGGTAGAGGGAGACCAGGACGCCGTACCGGGGCTGGTCCGGGCCGGCCTCCTCGGCCTCGCCGACCAGCGCGTCCAGGGTGGACCGGAGCCGCTCGGCCTGGGCCGGGGTGAGCCGCAGGTGGCGCAGGTGCAGCAGCGGGTCGGGGTCGCCGGCCAGTTCCTCGGCGACCGCGCCGAACAGCGCGCTGGTGGCGCCGGCGTCGCCGGTCTCGCCGACCAGGCGGCGGAAGGCGCGCTCGTGGTACTGCTCGGTGCCGCCGCGGACCTGGCGGGTGTGCGCGGTGCGGACCATGCCGGCCTCGGTGAGCACCTTGAGGTGGTGGGCCACGGTGCCCTTGGCCGCGCCGAGCCCGGTGGCGAGCTGGCTGATCGTGGCCGGCCCGGACCCGAGCGCGAAGAGCAGCCGGTGCCGGAACGGGTGGGCCAGCGCCTTGAACTGGGCCGGGGCGCGGACCTCCAGCTCGGTCTCGTGGTTCACGGCTAAAGCGTCTAATTCTCTTGACGCTTTGTCAACCGGGCTGCTCTACTCGGGACATGCATCAGGATGAGATCACCGAGATCGTCGAGCGGGCCGCGAAGCTGGTGGCCGAGCAGTACGTCTTTCCCGAGGTGGCCGGCCGCATCGCCGCCCACCTCGGCGACCGCCTCCGCGCCGGGGCCTACGCCGACGTGGCCGACGCGGCGGCGCTCGGTGCGCGGGTCACCACCGACCTGCAGGAGGCCAACGGCGACCTGCACCTGCGGCTCAAGCACCACGAGACGCCGCTGGCCGACATCGCCGGCGACCCGTCCGAGGAGCAGTTCGCCCAGCTCGCCGCGCGCACCATGGGCGGCGTGGCCCGGGTGGAACGGCTGCCCGGCAACGTGGGCCTGCTGGAGATCGCGCCCTATCTCTTCCCGCCGCAGCTCGCCGGGGACCTCGTGGTCGCCGCGCTGCGGCTGCTCGCCGGCACCGACGCGCTCCTGCTGGACCTGCGCGGCAACCGGGGCGGCAGCCCCGACATGGTGGCCCTGGTCTGCGGCTGGTTCTTCGCCGAGCCCGCCCACCTGCACACCATGCACGAGCGGGCCGGGACCACCCACCAGTACTGGAGCGCCGCCTGGCTGCCCGTCCCCCGCTACGCGCCCGACAAGCCGGTGTTCGTGCTGACCGGTCCGGAGACGTTCTCCGGCGGCGAGGAGCTGGCGTACGACCTCCAGCAGCTCGGCCGGGCCACCGTGGTCGGCGAGCGGAGCCGGGGCGGGGCGCACCCGCGGGTCGGGCACCGGCTGCACCCGCACCTGGAGCTGACCGTGCCGGTGGCCCGGCCGGTGAACGCGGTCAGCGGCACCAACTGGGAGGGCTGCGGGGTCGTCCCCGACGTCGGGACGCCGGCCGGGGCGGCGCGCGACGCCGCGTACCGGAGGGCCCTGGAGGCCCTGCTGGCGGCGGACCCGGAGCGGGCGACGGCGGCCGAGGCGCGCGACGCCCTG
>NZ_JBSSLX010000133.1:0-16371 GCF_053890995.1 Micromonospora sp. I033
GCTGGCGCGCGCCCGGTCGACTCCACCGGCTCGGCCGGCTCGTCGGGCCACCCGTCGGGGCCGTCCAGCAGCTCCACTCCGCCGCGGCGGGCGCCGGCGCCCGCGTAGGCGCTGGCGTGGCTGGTGGCGAGCAGCTCGGCGAAGCGGGCCGACTCGCGCAGCGGGCCGGCCTCCAGCACCGCGCCGTCGGCCATCACCACGACCTCGTCGCAGCGGCGCACCGAGGAGAGCCGGTGCGCGATGACGACGCCGATCCGGTCGGTGAGCAGCCGTTCGGTGGCCTGGCGTACCCGGTTCTCGGTGACCGGGTCGAGCCGGGCGGTGGCCTCGTCGAGGATCACCACGTGCGGGTCGCGGACCAGGATCCGGGCGAACGCGACGAGCTGCTCCTGCCCGGCGGAGAGCACGTGCCCGCCCTCGCCCAGCCGGGTGTGCACCCCGTCGGGAAGCTCGGCGATCCAGCCGGCCAGTCCCAGCTCCTCCAGCGCCCGGGTGGCGTCGTCGAGCAGGTCCGGGTCGAAGAGCGCGACGTTCTCGGCGAGGGTGCCGGCCAGGATCTCGGTGCGCTGGGGCACCACGGCGATCCACCGGCGCAGCGCCTCGACGTCGAGGTCCACCAGGTCGGTGTCGCCCAGAAAGACGGTGCCGCGCGGCACGTCCACGGCCCGGGTGAGCACCTTGGCCAGCGTCGACTTGCCGGATCCGGTGCGGCCGACCAGGGCGTAGGAGCGGCCGCGGGCGAAGGCGAGCGTGACGTCCCGCAGCGCCGGCCCGCGCTCGTCCCCGGTGGCGGGGTAGCGGAAGGTGAGCCCCCGGACGGTCAGGTCGCCGTCGACCGGGACGGCGCCGCCGGTCGGCTCCTGCCGGGAGCCGGCGAGCAGCTGCACCCGCGCCCACGCGCCGAGCGCCTGCTGCAGGTGTGGCACCCAGCGGGCGATGTGCTCGACGGTCGCGCCGAACGCCAGGGCGAGCAGCCAGATCGCGGTGAGCCGGGCGGCGTCCACCCGGCCGGTGGCGAGGGCCCACGCGCCGGCCAGGACCACGGCCGCGATGCCGACCCGGACGCCGCCGGCGGCCAGCGCGGTGACCCGCGCGGACAGCCGGAAGACCCGGCCGCCCCGGGAGATCACCTCGGCGGCCCGCCGGGCGTAGAGGCGGAGCACGTACGGGCGGGCCAGGCTGGTGCGCACGTCGTCCTGGCCGTGCACCGCCTCCTCCATCACGGCGGCCAGGTCGGACCACGCCTCCTCCTCCACCATCCGGGCCGGGGCGATCCGGGCGGTGGGGCGGCGCAGCGTCACGCCGAGCAGCGCGGTGAGCAGGATCATCCCGACGCCGGCCGGCCACCAGACGACCAGCGCGCTGACCGTGGCGAGGAGGCAGACGGCGACCCCCTGGACGAGGCGTACGCCGGTGTTCCGCATCTCGGCGGCGACCTGGTAGACGTCGTTGTCGATCCGGTCGAGCAGCTCCCCGACCGGCGTGGTCTCCAGGGTGGGCAGGTCCTGCCCGAGCGCGACCCGGCACAGCCGGCGGCGGACGTCGGCGGACCAGTCGGCGGTGAGGCCGGCCATCAGCAGGCCGATGAGCAGGTCGGTGACCACGGCGGCGACCAGCGCCACGGCCAGCGCGGTGAACCAGCCGAACGAGCGGTGGACGAGCACCGGCCCGGCCAGCGCCGAGGCTGCCGCCTGGCCCCCGGCCCCGAGCACGATCAGCAACAGGACGAGCGCCAGCCGACGCGGCGCGGTGGCCCGGAGATCGCGGAGCAGGCGCATGGACAGTCCTCCGGACTCGGGTCGGTGGGGGCGGTACCCCCAGCCTCGCCCAGCCGGACCTGGCCGCTCAAACGATTTACCGGCGCGCTGTCACGTCTGGGCGACCCGGCGGACGATGCCGAGCAGCGCCTCCTGCACGTCCTCCAGGGGCCGGTCCGGCTGGAAGACCAGCCAGTCGACGGCCACCACCAGCCCGACGCCGAACAGCGCCGAACTGGCCGTGCGCACGTCCAGGTCGGCGGGGAGGTCGCCGCTGGCCACCCCGGCCCGTACGGTCTCCGCGATCACCTCGATGGCCTCGCCGCGCAGCAGCCGCAGGGTCTGCTGCCACTCCCGGTTGGTCCGCCACATCTCCGAGAGCAGGAGCTGGGCGAAGGCCCGGTAGCGGCGGATGTACTCCAGCTCGGCGCGGACCAGCGCGGCGAGCGCCTCGCGCGGCGGCAGCCCGGCGACGGCGGCCCGGAAGTCGGCGGTGAGCAGGCCGATGCCGTGCCGCAGCAGCTCCTCGAAGAGGACCGTCTTGGACTCGAAGTTGTAGTAGACGGTCCCCTTCGCCACCCCGGCCCGGGCCGCGATGTCGTCCACGGTGGTGGCGGAGAAACCCTGCTCGGCGATGAGTTCCACCGCCGCCACGAAGAGGCGTTGGCGGGTGTCCTCCCGCCGGCGGGTCCGTCCGTCCGTCACCCGCCCATCCTCACATGGTCAGCTCGGGGTGCAGCTTGGCCGGGGTGAGCCGGCGGGACCGGCGGGCCGCGCCGACGGTGAGCGCCATGGCGCCCACCCCGAAGGCGAGCAGCACCAGCGCCCCGGTGACCACCGGCGCGGCCGGCCCGCCGTTGATGGTGTGCCGCAGGCCGCCCACCACGTACGTCATGGGCAGCCAGGGGTGGACGGCCTGGAAGAAGCCGGGCGAGGTCTGGACCGGGTAGGTGCCGCCGGAGGAGGTGAGCTGGAGCATGAGCAGGGCCAGCGCGGCGAGCCGGCCGGCCGGGCCGAGCGCCACGCCGAGCAGCTGCATGATCGCGGTGAACGCCAGTGAGGTGAGCGCGAGCAGCCCGAAGGTCGCCGGCCCGTGCCGCGGGTCGAGGCCCAGGGCCAGGGTGACCACGGTGTAGAGCACCGCCACCTGGGCCAGCCCGATCGCGGCGGCGGGCAGCCAGCCGGCGAGCGCGACCCGCCAGCCGGGCGCGCCGGACATCACGTGCCGCCGGTTGACCGGCCGCAGCAGCATGTACGTGATCATCGCGCCGACCCAGAGCGCCAGGGCCAGGAAGTACGGGGCGAAGCCGACCCCGTACGAGCCGGCCGGGTGGTCGGAGTGACGGATCAGGCCGACCGGGTCGCCGAGGATCTCGGCGCGGCTGCCCGCGTCGTCGTACCCGGGCAGCTTCTTCTCCCCGGCGGCGAGCCCGTCGGCGAGGTCGCCGGCGCCGCCCTCCAGCTTGGTCAGCCCGTCGGCGAGCCGGTTGCCGCCGGTGCTGAGCTGGGCCAGGCCGCCGTCGAGCTGCCGGGCGCCGGTGGCGAGCCGGTAGAGGCCGCCGCGGAGCTGGTCGGCGCCGTCCGCGGCGTCGCCGAGCCCGTCGCGGAGCTGGGCGCTGCCCTGGGCCAGGGTGGTGAGCCCGGTGGCGAGCTGGTCGACCTTGGCCCGGGCGGAGGCGACGTCGTCGGCCAGGTGCGGCGCGGCGGCGGCCACCTGCCGGGCGGTCTTCGCGACCTCGGTCATCTGCTTCTTGAGCGCGGCGAGGTCGGTCTTGTCGAGCGCGGAGACCATGGCCCGGGCCGCGGTGACGGCCTGGTCGGCGGCCTTGCGGGCGGCGACCAGGTTCGGGTCGTCGGCCAGCTCCGGGTGCTCCTCGACCAGCGCGTCGAGCCGGTCGCGCACCTTCTCGGCCTGGCCGACCACCTCGTCGGCCCGGGCCGGCAGCGCGTCGAGCCCGTCGGCGAGCGCCTGCGCGCCCTCGGCGACCAGGGTGGCGGCCCGCTGGATGTCGCCGGCGTTCCTGCGGAGCAGCGGCTCGTACTTGTCGGCCGCGGCGTCGACCTGCTGCGCGGCGGCGCGGGTCTCGGTGGCCGCCCGGTTGGCGCCGTCGGCGATCTGCGCCGCTCCGGTGTAGAGCTGATCCAGGCCGGTGGCCAGCCTGGTCGCGCCCTGCACCGAGGTGTTCAGCCCGCCGGCGAGCTGCCCGGCGCCGTCCTCGGCGGTGCCCAGCCCGTCGGCGAGCTGGCCGGCGCCCTGCTGGGAGGTGCCGAGCCCGTCGTGGATCTTCCCGGCGCCGTCGGCGGCCCGGCCCGTCTCGGCCTTGGCGTCGGTGAAGCCGATCAGCATCTTGTCGAAGTACGACGCGGCGGTGCTCTCCGCGGCGGCGGCCCGGATCTCGCTGAACGCGGAGCGGGCGAGCAGCCCGGAGAGGTAGTTGGTGGCGTCGTCGTTGACCACCTTCAGCTCGCCCCGCCGGGCGGGCCGGTCTGGCTCGGGGCTGGCCGCCAGGGTGGCGGAGAAGTCCGCCGGGATGGAGAAGACCAGGTGGTAGCGGCCGTCGCGCAGCCCGTCGGCGGCGTCGTCCTCATCGGTCACCGTCCAGCCGAAGACCTTCCGGTCGAGCAGTTCGTCGGTGAGGTCCCTGCCGGCGTGCACCTCGCTGCCGTCACCGGCCTTCGCCGGCCGGTCCGCGTTGACCAGGGCGACCGGGATCCGGTCGAGGTTCCCGTACGGATCCCAGAAGGCGTAGAGGTAGAGGGCGCCGTAGAGCAGCGGGATGACCGTGAGGACGGCGAGCGCGGCGCGCGGCAGCCGGCCCCGGGTCATCCGGCGCAGCTCGAACAGGGCGAGTCGAACGACGCTCATGCGGTCACCTCGGGGGTCAGGGCCGGGCTCGGCAGGGTCGGGTCGCCGATCCGGTGGGCGACGGCGGTCGCGCCCGGCTCGACGGCGCGGGCGCTGGCGATGACGGCGTACCCCTGGTCGGCGAGGCGGGTCAGGGCGGCCCAGATCCACGCCCGCTCGGGCGCGTCCGCGCCGGCGTCCACGTCGTCGGCGACGATCAGGTTCGGGCCGCCGAGGCTGGCCAGCACCAGCCCGAGCACCTGCCGCTCGACGGGGGTGAGGTCGCGGCCGTACCGGTCGGGGTCGAGCGGGGCGTCGGTGAAGCCGGCGCCGGCGATCGCGGCGGCGAAGGCGTCGCGGCGGTAGACCCGCCGGGCCCGCACGGCGGCGACCGGGACGAGCTGCCGGCGGCGGCGCGGTACCGGCCCGAGCAGCAGCAGCCGTTCCTGGATGTGCTCGGCGACGGTGAGCGTGGGGTCGGGCTCGTGCACACCGGCGACCTGCCCGAGCGCGGCCGGGCCACGGCGGCGCAGCTCCCCGTGGGTGTGCGGGAAGCGCCCGGCCAGGGCGAGCAGCAGTGAGGTGCGCCCGCTGCCCGGCGGCCCGGTGACGGCGTGCAGCTCGCCGGCCTCGGCCGTGAGATCGACGTCCCGGTAGACCCAGCCGCGGCGGGTGCGCAACCCCAGCCCGCTGGCCTCAACGATCTTCATCGCACCGTTCCCGACATCTGAACTGACTGGTCAGTACAAAAACATGGCCAGCATAGCGTCGACTGTCCGGTTCGGCGCAAGATGAAGCGGCGTGATCCCGGCCATGCCGCCGGGCGGCGGCCTCAGAACAGCACGGTGGCGAGCGTGCCCACGGGCCGGAAGCCGCAGCGCTCGTAGACCCGGCGGGCGGGCAGGTTGAAGTCGTTGACGTAGAGGCTCACCGTGGGCGCGACGCGTTCCAGCGCGTCCCGCACCACCGCCGCCATCGCCGCCGTCGCGATGCCCCGGCCGCGCCACTCCGGCGCGACCCACACCCCCTGCACCTGCGCGGTGCGCCGGGTGACCACGGCCAACTCGGCCTTGAAGACCACCTTGCCGTCGACGAACCGGGCGTAGGCCCGGCCCGCGCGGACCAGGTCGCCCACCCGCCGCCGGTAGCCGCGCCCGCCGTCCTCGGCCAGCGGCGACACCCCGACCTCCTCGGTGTACATCGCCACCGCGGCCGGGAAGAGCCGGTCGACCTCACCGCCGCGTACCCGGCGGACGTCCGGGTCGGGCGCCACGACGGGCAGCGCGTCCGTGGCCAGCAGCGGCTGGTTCGGGCGTACGTCCCGGGCCGGCCCCCAGTAGGCGGAGAGGCGGTCCCAGAGCCCGAGCACCGCGTCGGCGCGGCCCACGATCGAGGAGCAGAGCCGCTCCTCCGCGCTCAACTGCTCGGCGAAGGCGGCCACCGCCGCCTCGGAGGCGAGCACCGGCGTCAGGTTGCCGCCGAGCCAGCAGATCGACTCCAGGTTGCGGCGCGGACCGTAGCCGAGGATCCGCCCCTCGGCCCGCCACCAGGCCAGCCCGCGCGCCGCGACCCGCTCGGCGACCTGCGCCCCGGCGTACGGGTCGAGGTCGAGCAGCCGCTCGACCGCGCGGCGCTCCGACTCCCCGAGTTGGCGTACCGGAAGCGTGAGCACGGATACCAGCCTGCCAGATGCACCCGGCCCCGCGCGGGCCGACCTGAAGACGCCGGACGATCGGTGGTGAGCGGCGGCTCAGCCGACCGTAACCGGTTCCGCGTCCGGCACGGCGGGCCGGGTCCGCGCGGCCCAGCGCACCACCGGCGGCACCAGCGCCCCGAGTACCAGGAACAGCCCGCCGAGCAGCAGCCAGCCGGGCACGCCCCAGCCGATCGCCAGGGTGGTCACCACCACCGGGGCGACCATCGAGCCGAGCTGCATGCCCATCCCGTACGCGCCCTGGTACTGGCCCTGCGCGTGGGCGGGGGCGAGCCCGAACGAGATGCCCCAGCCGGCCGCCGCGTGCCACAGCTCCCCCACCACGTGCACGAGCGCGCCGCCGAGCAGCAACGGCACCGCCACGGCGACGGGCACGCCCCCGCCGGCCGCGAAGAGCGCGCAGGCGACCGCGATCACCGCGCCGGCCCGGCGGGCCGCCCGGCCGGCCCCGGCGAGGTCCTCGGTGCCCCGCGAGGCGCGGACCTGGAAGAGCACCACCACCACGGTGTTGGCCAGCAGGCAGGCGGAGATCAGCCAGCGCGGCGCGGTCGTGTGCCCGGCGATCCACAGCGGCAGGGCGATGTTGATCAGGCTGAAGTGCATCGACATCAGCCCGTCCAGCACCGTGAAGGCGAGGAACGGGCGGTCCCGCAGGGCGATCAGCCGCGGCCCGTGGGTGGGCGCCGGCACCGGCGGCACGGCGGGCAGCCGGAGCAGCACCGCCGCGGCCAGCAGGTAGGTGGCGGAGTCGAGCAGGATCAGCGACACGTACGCGGTGCGGGTGTCGGCGGCCAGGCCGAAGCCGGCCAGCACCGTGCCGACCGAGATCCCGACGTTGGTGACCGCGCGCAGGTAGGCCCGGGTGCGCACCCGCTGGTCCGGCGGCACCGCGCCGGCGATCAGCGCGCCCCGGGCGCCCCGGGTCGCCGCGTCGGCGACCGCCATCAGCACCCCGACCACCAGAAATCCGGCGAAGGAGCGAACGGCCACCAGTGCGGCGGTGAACCCCGCCGAGGCGAGCAGCGCGGCCATCTGGAGGCCGCGCGGGCCGAGGCGGTCGGCCAGGTAGCCCATCGGTGTGCTGGCCACCAGGCTGACCAGCGCGGTGATGGTGAGCGCGAGGCCGACCTGGGTCACCGTGAGCCCGACCGAGCGGGTGAGGAACAGCGCGCTGGCGGTGAGCCAGGTGCCCCGGCCGACGGTGTTGATCAGGGTGGACAGGGCGAGGGTCCGGGACGGGCCCGGTTCGGGAAGCAGGCGCACGCCGACACCTTAGCAAGACGTACGTACGGTTTGCGGACCCGTCTCACTCTTTGGCTTGTCGGCGATGCATTGCCGATATATCGTTGATGCATCAGTGATACGACGCCAAGAGGAGAGCCCGATGGGTTTCCACCGACGGATGCACGCCATGCACGACGAGATGCGGATGCGGGGCTTCGGCTTCCCGCCCGTACCCCCGGGGCCGCCGCCGTTCCCGCCGGGACCGCACGGTCACGGTCACGGCCGGGGTGGTCGGGGTCGCGGGCGCGGCCGCCGGCCCAACGTGCGCGGTGCCGTGTTGGCGCTGCTCACCGAGCGGCCGATGCACGGCTACGAGATGATCCAGGAGATCGACTCCCGGACCGGCGGGGCCTGGCGGCCCAGTCCCGGCTCGATCTACCCGACCCTGCAACTGCTGGAGGACGAGGGCGTCATCGCCGCCGCCGCGGACTCCGACGGCGGGCGGAAGCGGTTCGCCCTCACCGAGCAGGGGCAGGCCGAGGCCGCCGAGGCGGCGCAGACCCCGCCGTGGGGCGAGTTCGCCGAGCAGACCGTGAACAGCTGGCACGACATCCGCGACGCCGGCGCGCAGGCGATGCACGCGCTGCGGCAGGTCATGATGACCGGCACCGACGACCAGCGGGCGCGCGCCGCCCAGGTGCTCGACGAGACCCGGCGCAAGCTGTACGCCATCCTCGCCGAGTCCGAGTGAGTCCGCGCGTGACGTTCGCCGGCCGGGGTGGCCACGGGACCGCCACCCCGGCCGGCGCCGCCGTCAGCCGCGCCGGGCGGTGACCAGCAGGTACTCCCAGCGCATCACCCCGGCGTCGAGGTGCCGCCGGGCCAGGTCCGCGAGGCCCCGGTCGAGAGCGGCGACCCGCTCGGGGTCCGCGGCGTTCGCCCGGTAGACCGCGATCGTCGGCCCGTAGTGGGCCTTGAAGTAGTCGCGGAACTCCTCGGGAGCGGCGAACCGGTCCACGGTGACCGTCTCCCGGCGCTGCACGAGATCGGTGACCCCCCGCCGCGCGGCGCTGCGGCGGGCCCTGCCCCGGTGGTACACCCTCTCCGAGTTCGCCGCCGTGCCACGGGCGGTGGCGCGAGCCTGAGACGAGACGTGCGGCCGCCCCCCGGGTGGGGACGGCCGCACGTGGTCGGCGGATCGGTGTCAGTGCACGGTCACCGCGGCGCCGCCCGGCACCAGGCCGCGCAGCTCCTCGGGGATCTCGGCGCCCATCTCGTCGGCGATGCGCAGCGCCTCCTCGATGAGCGTCTCCACGATCTGGCTCTCGGGGACGGTCTTGACGACCTGGCCCTTGACGAAGATCTGGCCCTTGCCGTTGCCGGAGGCGACACCGAGGTCGGCCTCGCGGGCCTCGCCCGGGCCGTTCACCACGCAGCCCATGACGGCGACGCGCAGCGGCACCGGCAGCCCCTCCAGGCCGGCGGTGACCTCCTCGGCCAGCTTGTAGACGTCGACCTGGGCACGGCCGCAGGACGGGCAGGAGACGATCTCCAGGCCCCGCTCGCGCAGGCCCAGCGACTCCAGGATCGCGGCGCCGACCTTGATCTCCTCGACCGGCGGGGCGGAGAGCGAGACCCGGATGGTGTCGCCGATCCCCTCGGCCAGCAGCGCGCCGAACGCCACCGCGGACTTGATGGTGCCCTGGAACGCCGGACCGGCCTCGGTCACGCCCAGGTGCAGCGGGTAGTCGCACTTCTCGGCGAGCTGCCGGTAGGCCCGGATCATCACCACGGGGTCGTTGTGCTTGACCGAGATCTTGATGTCCCGGAAGCCGTGCTCCTCGAAGAGCGAGCACTCCCAGAGCGCCGACTCGACAAGCGCCTCGGCGGTGGCCTTGCCGTACTTGGCCAGGAGACGCTTGTCCAGCGAGCCGGCGTTCACGCCGATCCGGATGGGCACGCCCGCGTCACCGGCCGCCTTGGCGATCTCCTTGACCTTGTCGTCGAACTGCCGGATGTTGCCCGGGTTCACCCGGACCGCCGCGCAGCCGGCGTCGATCGCCGCGAAGACGTACTTCGGCTGGAAGTGGATGTCGGCGATCACCGGGATCTGCGACTTCCTGGCGATCGCGGGCAGCGCCTCTACGTCGTCCTGGGAGGGCACGGCCACCCGGACGATCTGACAACCCGACGCGGTCAGCTCGGCGATCTGCTGGAGGGTGGCGTTCACGTCGGCGGTCAGGGTGGTGGTCATGGACTGCACCGAGACCGGCGCGCCCCCACCGACCGGCACCGAACCGACCATGATCTGGCGGCTGGCCCGGCGCGGGGCGAGCGGCGGCGGCGGTACGGGGGGCATACCGAGACTGACAGCGGTCACTTCAGGCACTCACCTTGAGAAGAGCGTGATCGGGTTGACGACGTCCGCGGTGACGGTCAGCAGCGTGAACGCGCCACCGATGAGGATCACCGCGTACGTGAGGGGCATGAGCTTGAGGTAGTCGACGCGGCCGGGGTCGGCGCGGCCGATGCGGGCGTAGAGCCAGGAGCGGGCCCGCTCGAACCAGGCGATGGCGATGTGGCCGCCGTCCAGCGGGAGCAGCGGCAGCAGGTTGAACACGCCGATGAAGAAGTTCAGCGAGACGAAGAGCATGAAGAACAACAGCCAGGCGTTGTTCTCCACGGCCTCGCCGCCGAGCCGGCTGGCGCCGACCACGCTGATCGGGGTGTCCACGTCCCGCTCGCCGCCGGTGACGGCGGTCCACAGGGCGGGGACCTTCTGCGGAATCCGCTGCATGGCGTGCAGGGTCTGCACCGCCATGTTGCCGGTGAAGTCGGCGGTGGCGCCGAACGCCCCGACCGGCCCGTACTGGACCCGGGTCGGTGTGGTGGGCTGGAGCGCGACGCCGAGCGCGGAGACCGCCGAGGTGGCGCCCTTCGGGTCGCCCAGCGGCGGGCGCTGCACGGCGGCCAGGTCGACGGTGGCGGTGGCCGGCCGGCCGTCCCGGACGTAGTCGACGGTGGCCGCGCCCGGCTTGGTGCCGCGGACCACGTCCAGCATGTCGCCCCAGGTGGAGACCGGCCGGCCGTTCACGGCGGTGATCCGGTCACCGTCCTGGAGTTGGGCCTTCGCGGCCGGGCTGGCCGGGTCGTCGGCCTGGCAGCCCCGGGCGGCGTTCTCCACCACCACGCACGGGGCCAGCGCGATCACGGCCGGCTCGGCCTTGAAGCCGTCCTCGGTGCTCGGGAACTTCGGGTTCGGCAGGCCGGCGGAGACCGCGAGGATCCAGAGGGTCACCAGGGCCAGGGCGAAATGGGTGATCGAACCCGCGGACATCACGATCGTCCGCTTCCACACCGGGTAGCGCCACATGACGCGCTTCTCGTCCCCCGGCTCGACGTCGTCGTCCTGCGGGGTCATCCCGACGATCTTGCAGAAGCCGCCGAGCGGGATGCCCTTGACGCCGTACTCCGTCTCGCCCCGCTTGAACGACCAGAGCGTCGGGCCGAAGCCGACGAAGTAGCGGGTGACCTTCATCCCGAACGCCTTGGCGGTGAGCATGTGCCCCGCCTCGTGCAGGCTCACCGAGATGAGGATCGCCAGGGCAAACAGCGCCACCCCGAGCAGGTAACTCATCAGGCTCCTTCCACCGACCCGACGATGATCTCCTGGGCGTGCGCCCGTGCCCACGATTCGGCGGCGAGCACGTCCTCGACGGTACCTGGTTCGTCGAAGTCGGGAGCGTCCTCCAGCACGCGCTGAAGGGTGTCGACGATGCCGAGGAAGGGCAGCCGGCCGGCCACGAATGCCGCCACGCACTCCTCGTTCGCCGCGTTGTAGATCGCCGGCCGGCAGCGCCCGGCCGCGCCGGCCGCCTTGGCCAGCGCCACCGCCGGGAAGGCGGCGTCGTCGAGCGGGAAGAACTCCCAGGTGTGTGCCTTCGTCCAGTCCACCGCGGCGGCCGCGCGGGGC
Organism: Micromonospora sp. I033; assembly: GCF_053890995.1. Lineage (NCBI taxonomy): Bacteria > Bacillati > Actinomycetota > Actinomycetes > Micromonosporales > Micromonosporaceae > Micromonospora > Micromonospora sp. I033. The sequence continues at coordinate 11,514 of NZ_JBSSLX010000133.1, forward strand.
ACCCGGTCCGGCCAGCCGAGGCCGAGGGCGATGGGCAGCCGCATGTCCGGCGGGCTGGCCTGGGCGAGCGTGGAACCATCGGTGAACTCGACCATCGAGTGGATCACCGACTGGGGGTGGACCATCACCTCGATGTCGGCGTAGGGCACGTCGAACAGCTCGTGCGCCTCGATCACCTCCAGGGCCTTGTTGACCATGGTGGCGGAGTTGATCGTCACCACCGGCCCCATGTTCCAGGTCGGGTGTGCGAGCGCCTGCTCCGGTGTGACCTCGGTCAACTCCTCGCGCCGCCGGCCTCGGAACGGGCCGCCGCTGGCGGTCACCACGAGCCGGCGCACCTCGCCCCGGGTGCCGCCCCGCAGGCACTGCGCCAGCGCCGAGTGCTCGGAATCCACGGGGACGATCTGCCCCGGTCGCGTCACCGCGGCCTTCACCAGCGGGCCGCCGGCCACCAGCGACTCCTTGTTGGCCAGGGCGAGGGTACGCCCGGCGCGCAGCGCCGCGAGGGTCGGCGCGAGCCCGAGCGAGCCGACCACACCGTTGAGCACCACGTCGCAGGGCCACCCGGCCAGCTCGGTCATGGCGTCCGGCCCGGCCACGATCTTGGGAAGCTTGAAGTCGCCGGTGGCCCAGCCACGCCGGCTCGCCTCGGCGTAGAACGCGAGCTGGAGGTCCTGGGCGGCGGACGCCCGGGCCACCCCGACCGCCTCCACGCCCAGCTCCAGCGCCTGCGCGGCGAGCAGCTCCACGTTGCCGCCGCCGGCCCCGACGGCCACCACCCGGAAGCGGTCCGGGTTGCGCCGGACGATGTCGATGGCCTGGGTGCCGATCGAGCCGGTCGAGCCGAGCAGGACGAGGGAGCGGGGTGACGTCACCCGCCCATTCTTCCCCAGCCCTCCTGAACGCCCGCTGGGAGCCTCACTCCCCGCTTGGCGAACGCGACCGCGCAGCGCTTCCGCCACGCCCCGGCGGCGTCGCCCCCGCACCACGACCGGGCTACGACGGGCGGGCCAGGACGAAGGTTTCCAGGTCGGCGCCGCCGTACCAGTCGGTGCGGGTGCCGAGGTGGGTCATGCCGAGTCGGCGGGCCACCGCCATCGACGGCTCGTTGCCGGCCATCACCACGGCGTAGACCTGCCGGGTGCCGGTGGCGAACTCGCGCTCCAGCACGGCCCGCGCCGCCTCGGTGGCGTAGCCGTGCCCCTGGGCGTCGGGGTGCAGGTGCCAGCCGACCTCGATGTCGTCGGTGGGGGTGACCCCGTCGCGCCCGGGCAGCGGCTTGAGCAGCACGCTGCCGGCCGCCCGGCCGGCCTCCCGCGGCTCGATCGCCCAGAGGCCCCAGCGGCCGGCGTACGGGGCGTAGCGCTCGCGCCAGGAGTGCAGCCGCTCGCGCGCCTCGGTGGGGTCGGTCATCCGGCCCGCGCCGCCGCCCAGCCAGCGCATCACCTCGTCGCGGGAATAGATGTCGTAGATCCGGGCCAGGTCGTCCGGCGACTCCGTCCAGTCCCGGACCACCAGCCGCTCGGTCGAGGTGATCACAGGCCGGATCGTAATGCGTGCCGGGTCGTCCCAGGGGGAACGGAGGGGCGATGGGTGAGCGGTGGCAGCGGACGAGACGGATCATCGGCGCGGCGTTCCGGCCGGTACGCGGGCGCGACCTCTCGCTGCACGCCGCCGCGATCACCTTCTACGGGGCGATCGCCGTGGTGCCGGTGGCGCTGCTGGCGATCTGGCTCACCGGGCTGGTGGCCGGGAACGACCGGGTGCGCCGGCTCACCGGGTACGCCATCGACACGCTGCCCACCGACATCGGCGCCAACCGGGCGGTGGCCGCGCTGGTGGAGGCCGGGTTGGGGCTGACCCCGCTGCTGGCGCTGGCCTCGCTGCTGCCGGCGTCGCTCTACGGCGAGGGGCTGCGCCGGGCGTTCGTCTCGGTCGCCATCCCGCGCGGCCAGGCCGAGAACCTGGTCGGCTGGCGGGGCCGGCTGCTGCTGCTCCCGCTGCTCGCCCCGGCCCCGGCGCTGCTGCTGTCGATCCTGCTGGCGCTGCCGCTCACCACCCACCTGGTCCGGCAGGGCGGCTGGCTGGGCGCGCTCGGCGTGGTGCTCTCCTTCCTGGCCACCTGGCTGGTGCTCACTCCGGTGCTGGTGTGGGTGTTCCGGGTGGTCGGGCCGGCGGCCCCGGACTGGCTCGCCACGCTGGGCCTGGGCTCGTTCACCGCGGCGAACCTCTCCGGCTTCCTGCACGGCTTCGTGCTGTTCTGCTCGCTGCCGCTGGACCTGGGGGCGCCCTTCGGCGGGTTCGACGAGATCGGCGGCGGGGTCGCGGTGCTGCTCTGGCTCTACCTGTTCCACGTGATCGTGCTGGCCGGCTACTCGGCCACCCTGGCGCTGAGCCGGTGGCGGGCCGCCCGGGCGGCGGCGCGCGCCTGACCGGCGTCGGTCCCGATGACAGCTCGATCAGCCGCTCCCTCCCGCCGGCCGCTCGGTCGGACTAGGCTGCGCGGGCATGAGCGAAGCGAGTGAGCTGCCGTCCCGCGCCGACGTCGTCGTGGTCGGCTCGGGGCACAACGGCCTGGTCTCGGCGACCCTGCTGGCCCGCGCCGGCCTCGACGTGCTGGTGCTGGAGGCGGCCGAGGTGATCGGCGGGGCCACCCGCACCGAGAACCCGTTCCCGAAGGTGCCCGGGCTGCGGCACTCCACCGGGTCCTACCTCCTCGGGCTGATGCCGCCGGAACTGCTCGCCACCCTCGACGTGGACATCCCCGTGCTGCGCCGCGACCCGCACTACTTCCTGCCCACCCCGGGCGGGCTCGGCTCGCCGTACCTGCTCTTCGGCAGCGACGCCGCGGCGAGTCGGCGGCAGCTCGCGGAGATGTTCTCCCCCGCCGACGCGGGCGCCGACGACGCTCTCCAGGCGGAACTGGCCCAGCTCCGGGAGGACCTGGCCCCGGCCTGGCTCACCGAGCCGCTGCCGGCGGAGGAGACCGCCGAACGGTACGTCCGGCCCGCCCTCCGGCAGGTCTTCGTCGATCTGGTCCGCGGCTCCGTCGCCGACTACCTGGCCCGCTTCGAGTTCCGCTCCGAGCTGCTGGTCAGCATGTACGCGGTCACCGACGGCCTCTCCGGGCTGAACGCCGGCCCGGACGACCCGGGCACCGGCCACAACTTCCTGGTGCACAACATGTGCCGGCTGCCGGGTGCGGGCGGCACCTGGATGATCGCGCAGGGCGGCATGGGCACGGTCTCCCGGACGTTCGCCGAGGCCGCGCGCGCCGCCGGGGCCCGCATCCTGACCGGAACGCCGGTCAGCGCCGTCACGCTCGACGGCGGCGCGGCGAGCGGGGTCACCCTGGCCGACGGCCGGCACGTGGCCGCCTCCGTGGTGCTCGGGGCCTGCGACCCGTACCGGCTGATGGAGCTGCTGCCCGACGGCGCGCTCCCGGCGGAGCTGGGCGCGCGGATGACGGCGGTCCGCCGGCCCGGCACCACGCTCAAGCTCAACCTGGCGCTCACCGGCCTGCCCCGCTTCTCCTGCCTGCCGGCGGACGCGCCGAGCCCGTTCGGCTCCACCATCCACCTGCTCCCCGGCTCGGCCTCGCTGGTCGGGGCCGGCGGCGAGCCGCCGATGGCCGCGCTGCGGGCCATGTGGGCGGACGTGCAGGCCGGGCGGCTCCCCGAGGAGCCGACCATCGAGTGGTACCTGCACACCACGGTCGACCCGTCACTCTCCGACGGCGCCGGGCACCACTCGTCGGCGCTCTTCGTCCAGTCGGTCCCCTACGAGCTGGCCGGCACCACCTGGGACGCCGCGCTGCCCGGCTACGTCGACCGCCTCATCGACATCTGCGAGCGGTACGCCCCGGGCACCCGCGACCTGATCGCCGACGCCGTGCCGCTGCCCCCGCCGGGCATCGAGGCCCACTTCGGCATCACCGGCGGGCACATCCACCACGTCGACAACACCGTCTCGTTCACCGACCGGATGCCCTACGCCACCGGGATCGACGGCGTCTACGCGGGCAGCGCCGGCTGCCACCCGGCCGGCAGCGTGATCGGCGCGGCCGGCCACAACGCCGCCCAGCGCATCCTCAACGACCTCGGTCGCTGACCGCACCGCCGGCCTCGGCGGAGCGGGGCAGGTCGCCGGGGCGGCGGATGAGAGAGAGGCCGACGAGCAGCAGCAGGTAGAGGAGCAGGCTGAGGATCGGGTCGACGAAGACGAAAGCGAAGGCGACCGTGTAGAGCAGCGGGCGAATCACGAGCCGCCGCGAGACCGCCCTTGCCAGTTGCGGGTCCAGGTCGGGGTGGAGCAGCCGGTGCCGGCGGGCCCACCACCAGCTCAGGTTGAAGAAGAGCGACTCGCCCAGCACGGTGCCCAGGTAGAGGGCGGCGGTCAGCCGCTGCTCGGTCGCGCTGCCGCGCAGGTTGTCCGACAGCAGGTCGGCGGTGAACGGGATCGCCGCCACGAAGAGCAGCACGAGCAGGTTGAACATCAGCAGGACCTGGTCGACCCGGACCACGTACCGCCACATGTTGTGGTGGCCGAGCCAGATCTGGCCGGCGATCACGAAGGTGATGACGTAGGCCAGGTAGGTCGGCCAGGCCTGGACGAGGGCGTCGGGGAGCTCCCGCCCGGGATCCCGGGCCGGGCCGTTCTGCAGCAGTTCGACGGCCATCACCGTCAGCACGACGGCGAAGACACCGTCGCTGAACGTCTCCACCCGCGAGGCGTCCCGGGTCATCTCCCGGTCGCGCCCGAACCGGTACCCGCTCCTGCCCGCGCCCTCCGCCACGCCGCCCCCTTCCCGACCTGATGGTCACCCGGCGGGGGCGGCGTGGGGGAGGGCGCGGGCAGG
>NZ_JBSSLX010000134.1:0-16369 GCF_053890995.1 Micromonospora sp. I033
CGCCTCGACGAGTCCATCACGCTCGGCGAGAAGATCGACCGGACGACGGCGAACCTCGCCGCCTTCCTCCACCAGATCGTCGGACCGGCCACAGTGGGGAGCCACTGAGGCTTCACTGTCGACGGACGCCGCCCGCCAGCCCCAGCCAGGCGGCCAGCGCGGACAGTTCGGCGTCCACCGCGGCCGTCAGCCCGGAGGTGAACGGCACGTCCTGGTGGACCGCGTCGACCCGCAGCACCGACGCCTTCCGGTCGGCGGTGGCGTCCACCTTGCCCACCAGCCGGTCGTGGTGCAGCACGGGCAGGGCGAAGTAGCCCCAGCGCCGTTGCGCCCGGGGCACGTACATCTCCAGCCGGTAGTCGAAGCCGAAGAGCTCCAGGGCGCGCTTGCGGTCGTGCACGAGCCGGTCGAACGGGGAGAGCAGGGCGGTGCGCCCGGTGAAGGGCGCGCCGTCGAGCGCCGCCGGATCGACCCGCCATTGGCCCGACGTACCCTCGATCTCGGCCGCCTCGCCGGCCTCGCCGACCAGCAGGGGCCGGGCGACGCCGAGCGAGCGGAGCAGCCGCTCGTCGCGGAGGCGGCGGGCCTCCTCGGCGGGGACCGCCGGCGTCCCGGCCGGGTAGACCCGCTCGGCGAGATCCCACGTGCGTTGCCGGCCGATCCGGCCGGCGACGGCGATCTCGCCGCGCGCGGCGAGGAACTCCAGCATCTGGGTGACGTTGCGGTTGTTCGTCCAGCCGGTCGACGGCCAGGGCACCACGCTGCGGTCCTCCACGTCCCGGCTGAGCAGCGGGCCGGCGTCACGCAGGAGGTCCAGCACGTACCGGCGGAAGGTGTCGTTGGCGGCCAGCCACTCGCGGCGCCGGCTCTCCGCGGGCCAGGCCGCCATGTCGGCGAGGTGCAGCCGCAGGTCGGTCATCGGCCGCACCATGGCCCGGTGCTCGAACAGGCTGCGGTCCCGCTCCAGCGCCCGGGTCAGGTCGCTCGGCCGGTAGCCGGCGCCCAACCGGGTCCAGGCGACCAGGTCGGCGTTGGGGGCGACCGCGGCGGTCGGGTCGATCTGGAGGAACGTCAACCGGTCCACCACCGCCAGCAGGTCGGTCGGGCGGTGCGCGTCGAGGAGTTGGGCGCGGACGGCGACGCGGCGGGCGGTGGCGCGGTCGAGCCGGTGCGGGGCCATGCGGGCGAGGTTAGCCCGGGCGATCGGACCCCGCACCCTATGTAGATTTCCGATACAGTGCGGCCATGCGGTTGACGATCCCGGTGGCGAAGGTGCTCTCCGCGCTCCTCGCCGACCCCGAGGCCCCGCGCTACGGGCTCGACCTCATGAAGCTCACCGGCCTGCCCAGCGGCACCCTCTATCCGGTCCTGCACCGGCTCCGGGCGGCCGGTTGGCTCGCCGCCGACTGGGAGGACATCGACCCGGTCGCCGCCGGCCGGCCCGCCCGCCGCTACTACCGGCTCACCGGCGACGGGGTGCGAGCCGCCCGGCTGGCGCTCGCCGAGTTGCGCGCCCTCGCCCCGCCGGGCGGGACGTCACGGGCCGGGGCCGACCCGACGGGAGCCCCGGCGTGGTGACCCGGCGGCTGGCCGGCTCCCTGCTGCGGGCGGCGGTGCGGCGCTGGCCTGCCGAGCTGCGCGACGACCTGGTCCGGGAGTGGGACGCCGAGCTGCACGTCCTGGCCGGGCGCGGGGAGCGGTGGCGGATGCTGCGCTTCGCGGCCAGCCTGGCCACCAGCCGGGCCGGTGCGCCGGTGGTCGACCGGCCCGTGCTGCACCGGCGGCTGCGGCGTACCGCCGGGGTGCTGCTGCTCGCCCCGCCGGCCTGCGTCGCGGTCGTCGTGGTCACCGCCGTGGTGATGAGCCTGGCGATCCGGGCGCTCGAACTCCACGTGGAGTGGGCGACCCCGATGCAGCTGCCACTCTGGTCCGGCCTCACCGCCGGGCTGGGCACGCTGCTCGCCCTCGTCGTGGCCCGGGCCGCGCGGCGGACCGTACGCACCGGACCGCTGGCCACCGCGCTCGGCGTCGTGCTGCCGATCGGGCTGACCGTCACGGTGCTGCTCGCCGCGCTCGCCGGCCGGGGCGAGCGGGGCCTGCCGGGCGCCGCTCCCGGGCTGCTGCTCTGGCTCGCCCTGCTGGTGCCGGCCCTCTGGGGCGCGGGGCTCCTGGCCCACCGGGGCCGGACCCGGCTGGCCTGGGCCGTCGGGGTGCTCGGCGCGCTGGTCGCGGCCGACGCCGCGGTCGTCCTGGCGGTGGTCTCCGCCATCCCGGCGACCCCCGTCGGGCCGGTCGGCGAGGGCCTCCCCCCGGACACCGTGGACCGGATCTCCGCCCCGCTCTGGCTGCTCAACTGCTGGACCGACTCGTCGCTCGGGCTGCCCCGCCCCACCGCCTGGGAACGGTTCCTCATCACCGACCGGGTGCTCGTCGAGCCCGTCTTCTATCTGGCCTGCACCCCGTACGCGGTGGCCTACGCCGTCGCGGCGGCCCGGCCGGCGCCGGCCGCCGAGCCCGTGCCGGCGCCCGTCCCGTCACCCGCCTGACCCGCCGGTACGGCGGCCGGCCGGGTTGCGGCATCAGCCTGCCCAGGCCACGATCCGGCCGGCCCGCTCGTAGTGCCGCGCCAGCTCCGCGTCGATCCGCTCGGCCCGGGCTTCGGTGAGCACCACGGCGGGGTCCTGCCAGGACCGCGCACCGAGCATCCGGTGGCGCAGCCCCGCCGGAGGATGCGTGGCGAACAGCGACGTCTCCTCCCGGACGGAGAGCTGCCGCAGCAGCGGCAGCCGGTCGGCCGCGGCGGCCACCGACCGGGCCGTCCCGGCCCGCCAGGCCGCCGGCCCGTGTCCACCCCGGCTCGCCTGGCGCACCACCAGCGCCACCGACTCGGTGTTGAGCATGACGTCGAGCAGGCGCGTCGCGCCCGCCGTGCCGGCCGCCCGGGCGGACATCTCGTCGGCCAGGTACTCGGCCCGCTGGGTGCTGTGCAGCGCGGTGGCGGCCAGCGCCAGGTGACCGACGAAGAGGATCCGGGACAGCGTCCAGGACACCATCCGACCCAGCCACTCGCCGATCAGCGCCACCAGCCCCGCCCCGTGCGTGCCGGGCACCGGGCGGAACAGGTCGGCGGCGGTGCCGAGCATGGTCAGCGCCGGCTGGGTCAGCGGCCCGCGCCGCACGTCGCCGTTGACGAAGTGGCCGAGCTCGTGACCGAGCAACGCGACCCGTGCCGGCCCGTCCAGCGCGCCCCACAGCGGCAGCCCGAGGCAGAGCAGCCGTCGCCGGCGCAGCCCCACGGCGGTCGCGTACGCGTTCAGGTCGGCGTCGACGGCCAGCACGTGCGGCACCGGCGCGCCGATCCGCCCCGCCACCTCCTCGACCAGCGCGTGCAGTTCGGGCGCCTCCGCCCGGGTGAGCACCTCCACGTCCGACGGGACGCGGCCGAAGCGGGGTCGCAGCGCCACCGCCAACCCGATCAGCGCCAGCCCGACCACGATCGCGAGGTTCGGGAACGGGTACGCGAACAGCAGCCACACCCCGGTAACCGCCAGGGCCAGCACCCCGACCAGGAGCAGCAGCGAGACGCCGACGGTCAGCGCCCGGGCGAGACTCCACCCGGTCGACTGCAACGGCCGGCCGACCAGCGTGGCGTACTGCCGGCGGGTCAGCCGGGAGGCCAGCCGGTACGTCCGCCGGTCGATCCAGGACCAGCCCAGCTCGGGCTCCTGGCGCGCGCGGTCGTAGCCGTCGAGGTTCCACTCGCAACCGGCGCACCAGGGCAGCGCCTCGCGGATCGACACGGTCGCCGCGCCACAGTCCGGACACGCCCCCGTGCCGGTCAACTCAGTGATCACGAGCGGTGATCCTGTCGGGAACCGGACCGCCCTGGTACCAGCCGTTCGGGGGAGGTGCGCGGTCAGCCGGGGCAGCGCAGCCGTTCCAGCGGGGCGGGCGTGGACACCCGGCGCACCATCAGGGCGAAGCAGGCGGCGGCGTCGGCCCGCTGCCAGCCGAACACCGACGCGGCGGTCTTCGCCACGCGTACCCGGAAGACAAGCCGGACCTCGGCGGCGCCCGCCGTCACCGTGAGGACCTCGACGTCGTCCACGGTGCCGGCGGCCCGCCGCAGGTCCGCCTCCCGCGCCGACGGCTCGGCCAGCAGGACGGTCCGGGCGCGTTGGGCCGTGGCCGTCACCTCCCGGTCGGCCCGGTGTTCCAGCCGCTGCTGCGACCGGTCCCGCAGCATCGGCACCCCCAGCGCGAGACCGACCGCCACGAGGGCCGCCAGCGCCGTGCCGGCCAGCAGACCGCGTCGCCGGCGCGCCCACCGTCCTCCCCCGAAGCGCACCCCGGGATTGTGCGCCACCGACCCGGTGGCCGGCTGCCCCGTCTTCCGCCGTTCCGGCCCGGAACCGCCCTGACCAGGTCTACTGTGGAGGACATCGGCGACTATTTACGGCGTTCCGGTGGCGGCCGGGCGGTTCGCGGTGCACAGTGATCGCATGAGCGACGACGGAAGTGGTGGTGGGCACTACTACTGGTGCACCCGACACCACCGGGTCGAGACCGATGCCGACGTGTGCCCCGCGAAGCACGTTCTCGGACCGTACGCCTCAGCCGCCGACGCGGAGAACGCCCTGCAGCAGGTGCGGGAGCGCAACGAAGCGTGGGACGCCGAGGACGCCCGTTGGGCCGGGGAGGGCAGGTAGACGGCGCGGGACGGCCCGCGTCGAGGTGATCCGTGCTCCGCGAGGGCGAGAGCACGTCCCCAGGAAAGGGAACCGAGATGGCCGAAGCACAGCAGGCCACCCGCCCGGCCGCGAAACGGACGACCGCCAAGAAGACCACCGCCGGCCGGACGGCGACGGTCACCAAGGCCTCCCCGAACGCCTCGGGTGCCGGCGCCGGCCGGGTGCCGGCGAAGACGGGGGTCGCGCGGAAGGCCGCCGCCAAGAAGGTCGTGTCGGCCGCCCGTAAGGCGCCGGCGAAGGCCCCGGCCACGAAGACCACGGCCAAGAAGGCGCCCGCCACGAAGGCCACCACCAAGAAGACCACCGCCGCCGCGAAGAAGACCACGGCCGCCAAGAAGACCACCGCCGCCACGAAGACGACGGCGAAGAAGGCCCCCGCCAGGAAGACCACCACCGCCGCGACGAAGGCCCCGGCCAGGAAGACCACCACGGCCGCGGCGAAGAAGACCACGGCCGCCAAGAAGGCGCCGGCACGGAAGACCACCACGGCGGCGGCGGCGAAGAAGACGACGGCCGCGAAGACGGCACCGGCCAAGAAGGCACCGGCGAAGAAGGCTCCGGCGGCGAAGAAGGCACCGGCGAAGAAGGCTCCGGCGGCGAAGAAGGCACCGGCGAAGAAGGCTCCGGCCGCGAAGAAGGCACCGGCGGCGAAGAAGGCTCCGGCGAAGAAGACCACCGCCGCCCGCAAGGTCACCTCCACCGGGAAGAAGGCCACCGCCGCGGTGAAGAAGACCGGCGCGGCGGCGAAGAAGGCCCCCGCCAAGAAGGCGACGGCGGCGAAGAAGGCCCCGGCGAAGAAGACCACCGCCGCCAAGGCCACCGCCACCCGACCGAGCGGCGGCGCCCGCAAGGCGGCGGCGAAGAAGGCGCCGGCCAGGAAGGCCACCGGCACCTCGTCCGTCACGACACGCAAGTCGGCGGGTCGTAAGGCCACCTCCGCGGCGTCGTCGGTCGGCCCCGTCGAGGCCCGGACGAGCACCTCGACGGGCACCCACAAGCGGCTCACCGCCGCCCGGAAGCCGGCCGGCACCCGGGTCGTGGCCGGTCGGTCCACGGCCAAGCCGGGCGGCACCCGGCGGACCGCCGGCTGACATCGGGGTTCCGCTGACCGGCGCCCGGCCGGCGGCAACTCCGGCCCGGCGCGGCGGACGCCGCGCCGCGACCCGGACCACCGGCGGCCGGTGAGCGGATCACGCGGGGCGCTGTCAGGATTGACCCCGTGGTGATCCGACGCGTACTGGCGCCCCGCATCGACTTCGGCGCGCTGCGCCGCGAGCTGGGACTTTCCGAAGACTTCCCGGCCGCGGCGCAGCGCGAGGCCGACGCGGCCGCCGCCGCGCCGCTGCCGGCCGTCGCCGACCGGACCGACGTCCCGTTCGTCACCGTCGACCCGGCGACCTCGCGCGACCTCGACCAGGCCATGCACCTCGCCCGCCGGCCCGGTGGCGGCTACCGCGTCCGGTACGCGATCGCCGACGTCTTCACCCACGTCCGCCCCGGCGGGGCACTGGAGGAGGAGACCTGGCGGCGCGGGCAGACCGTCTACCTGCCCGACGGGAACGTGCCGCTGCATCCGCACACGCTCAGCGAGGGGGCGGCCAGCCTGCTGCCCGACGCCGACCGGGCGGCCGTGCTCTGGACCATCGACCTCGATGGCGACGGCGGCACGGTCGCCGTCACGCTGGAGCGGGCCCGGGTGCGCAGCCGGGCCAAGCTCGACTACTCCGGGGTGCAGCGCGACGCCGACGCCGGCCGGCTGCCCGAGCCGATCGCCCTGCTGCCCGAGATCGGCGGCCTGCTCACCGCCCGTGGGCTGCGCCGGGGCGCGATCAACCTGCCGCTGCCCGAGCAGGACGTCGAGCCGGACGGCGACGGCTGGCGGCTGGTGCTGCGCGGGCCCGGCCCGATGGAGGAGCACAACGCCCAGATCTCCCTGCTGACCGGGATGGCCGCCGCCGACATCATGCTGGCCGGCCGGATCGGCCTGCTGCGCACGATGCCGCCGCCCCGGCCGGAGGCGGTCGACCGGCTGCGGCTGGCCGCCGGGCCGCTCGGCGTGCCGTGGCCGGCCGGCGCCCCGGTCGGCGCGGTGCTCGCCGGGCTGGACGCCTCGCAGCCCCGGGCGGCAGCCTTCGTGGACCAGGCCGCCGAGTTGATGCGCGGGGCCGCGTACACGGCGTTCGACGGCGACCGGCCGGAGCAGCCGGAGCACGGCGGGGTGGCTGCCGCGTACGCCCACGTGACGGCGCCGCTGCGCCGGCTCGCCGACCGGTACGCCACCGAGGTCTGCCTGGCCCTGCACGAGGGCCGGGAGGTGCCCGAGCACGTCCGGGCCGCGCTGCCGAAGCTGCCCGAGGTGATGGCGACGACCGACCGGACCGCGTCCGCGGCCACCCGGGGCGCGGTGGAACTGGCCGAGGCGGTGCTGCTGGCGCACCGGGTGGGGGAGACCTTCGAGGCGGCGGTGCTCGACGTGGACGAGCCGCGGCCGGCGGCCAACGGCCGCCCGGGGCGCCCGCCCGGCGGCACCGTCGCGCTGGACGAGCCGCCGGTCCGCGCCCGCTGCACCGGTGAACTCCCGCTCGGGGAGCGCGTCCGGGTCCGCCTGACCGTCGCCGACCCGGCGCAGCGCAAGGTCGCCTTCGAGAAGGCGTGAGGCCGGCCGGCGCGGGGATTCTCACAGCGCCCGGCCGCGCTGCCGTGCGGTGACCTTTGCGAGGATGACCCGTATGGCTTACGACGCGACCACGCTGCCCGACGTCTCCGGGCTGACCGTCGGCATCATCGGTGGCACCGGGGACCAGGGGCGGGGTCTCGCCTACCGGTTCGCCCGGGCCGGGCAGACCGTGCTGATCGGCTCCCGCGCCGCCGACCGGGCCGCCCAGGCCGCCGCCGAGATCGCCGCCCTGCCCGGCGTGCCGGCCGGCGCCACCGTCGCCGGCGCGGACAACGACGAGGTCGCCCGCCGCAGCGACGTGGTGATCATCGCGGTGCCGTGGGACGGGCACGCCGCCATCGTCGCGGCGCTGGCCGGCCCGCTCGCCGGCAAGATCGTCATCGACTGCGTCAACCCGCTCGGGTTCGACAAGCAGGGCCCGTACGCGCTGACCGTCGCCGAGGGCAGCGCCGTGCAGCAGGCCGCCGGGCTGCTGCCCGACTCCCGGGTGTGCGCCGCGTTCAACCACGTCAGCGCGCCCCTGCTCGCCGACCCGGAGGTCGACCGGATCGACCTGGACGTGCTGATCTGCACCGAGGACCGGGAGCTGGTCGGGGTGGTCGCCGCGCTCGCCGCCCGGATCCCCGGGATGCGGGGCATCTACGCCGGCCGGCTGCGCAACGCCCACCAGATCGAGGCGTTCACCGCCAACCTGATCGCCATCAACAAGCGCTACAAGGCGCACGCCGGTATCCGCGTCACCGACCTGTGACGTCGCACCCGTGCGGCACCATCGCCGCATGGAATGGCAACTGGTGATCGACTGTCGGGAGCCGTCACGGCTCGTCGCGTTCTGGGCGGAGGCGCTGCGCTACCGGCCGCAGGCGCCGCCCGACGGCCAGCCGACCTGGCGGGACTGGTATCTCTCGGTCGGCATCCCGGCCGAGGAACTCGGCGAGGGCGACTGCCTCGACCGCCTGGAGGACCCGACCGGCGCCGGCCCGCGGATCTGGTTCCAGCCGGTTCCCGAGCCGAAGGCGGTCAAGAATCGGCTGCACATCGACCTGAAGGTCGGTGGCGGGCGGTCGGTGCCGCTGGCCGAGCGGCGGTCCCGGGTCGACGCCGAGGTGGCCCGGCTGACCGCCCTGGGCGCGCGGGTGCTCGGCGGGATGGACGACCCCGACGACGGCTACTACTCGGTGCAGCTGGCCGACCCGGAGGACAACGAGTTCTGCGTGGTCTGACCGGCCGGGCGGCGCGGCCCGGGAGCCGCGCCGCCCGGCGTACGGGTCAGAAGGTGTGTTCGGCGGCCGGGAACTCGCCGCCGCGCACCTCCTCGGCGAACCGGCGGGTGGCGTCGGTCAGGGCGCCGGCCAGGTCGGCGTAGCGCTTGACGAAGCGCGGGGCCCTGCCGGTGCGCAGCCCGGCCATGTCCTGCCAGACCAGCACCTGCCCGTCGGTGTCCGGGCCGGCGCCGATGCCCACCGTGGGGATGCGCAGCTCGGCGGTGATCCGCTTGGCCACCTCGCCGGGCACCATCTCCAGCACCACCGCGAAGGCGCCCGCCTCGGCCACCGCCCGGGCGTCGGCGATCACCTCCTCGGCGGTGTCGCCCCGGCCCTGCACCCGGTAGCCGCCCAGGGTGTGCTCGCTCTGCGGGGTGAAGCCGATGTGGGCCATCACCGGGATGCCCGCCCCGACGATCGCCTCGATCTGGGCGGCGCAGCGGCGGCCGCCCTCCAGCTTCACCGCGTGGCAGCCGCCCTCCTTCATGAACCGCACCGCGGTCCGCAGCGCCTGCGTCGGCCCCTCCTCGTAGGAGCCGAAGGGCAGGTCACCGACGATCAGCGCCTGCCGGGTCGCCCGGACGACCGCGCGGACCAGGGGCAGCAGCTCCTCGGCGGTCACCGGCAGGGTGGTCTCGTAGCCGAACACGTTGTTCGCCGCCGAGTCGCCGACCAGCAGCACCGGGATCCCCGCCTGGTCGAAGATCGAGGCGGTGTACTGGTCGTACGAGGTGAGCATCGCCCAGCGCTCGCCGCGCTCCTTGGCGGCGATCAGGTCGCGGGTGCGGACCCGCCGGGTGGCCGGCCCGCCGTAGAGGGCGGTCACCTCGGTCGGGGTGGACTCCACCATGACTCTCTCCTTCCTCGAGGCCGCCTTCGCGGTCCCCGGGTTCCGCCGCGATCGTCGCACCGGGACACCGGCCGGGGGCAGGGCGGAGTGGAGGATTTCACTTCCACCGGGGAGCGGGTCAGCCGTCCTCGCGCCAGCGGTTGGTGATCGGCAGCCGCCGGTCCCGGCCGAACGCCTTCATCGAGATCTTGGTGCCGGGGGCGGACTGCCGGCGCTTGTACTCGGCGGTATCCACCATCCGCAGCACCCGGTCCACGATCGCCGGGTCGTGACCCGACGCGACCAGGCCGTCCCGACCCAGGTCGCCGTCGACGTAGCCGATCAGGATCGGGTCGAGCACGTCGTATTCCGGGAGGCTGTCGCTGTCGAGCTGGCCGGGGCTCAGCTCGGCCGACGGCGGCTTGCCGATCGAACTCTCCGGGATGGGCGGCGTCTCGCCGCGCCGCTCGGCGTCGGCGTTGCGCCACTTCGCCAGCCGCCAGATCAGCGTCTTCCAGACGTCCTTGACCGGGTTGTAGCCGCCCACCGAGTCGCCGTACAGGGTGGAGTAGCCGACCGCCAGCTCGCTCTTGTTGCCGGTGGTGAGGACCAGGTGGCCCTCCTGGTTCGACAGCGCCATGAGGATCACGCCGCGGACCCGGGCCTGGAGGTTCTCCACGGTCACCCCGGAGAGCGACATGTTGGCCAGGAAGGTGTCCACCATGGGCTGGATCGGCTCGATCCGGAAGTGGAGGCCGGTGCGCTTCGCCAGCTCCTCGGCGTCGACCCGGGAGTGCTCGGAGGAGTGCTGGCTGGGCAGCGACACCCCGACCACCCGGTCCGGGCCGAGCGCGTCGACGGCCAGCGCCGCCGACACCGCCGAGTCGATGCCGCCGGAGAGGCCGAGCACCACCGAGGGGAACCGGTTCTTGTCGACGTAGTCGCGCAGGCCCAGCACCAGCGCCTGCCAGACCTCCGCCTCGTCGGCGACCGGCTCGATGATCCCGCCGACCGCGACCCCGCCCACGGGAGCCGGCGGCAGGACGTCGCTGACCTTGGCCCGGACGATCCGCATCTCGTCGGCCCGCTCCTCGCCGTCGATCGGCTCCCGGGCCGGCGGCAGCTCCACGTCGTGCACCAGCAGGTGCTCGACGAACTGGGGCGCCCGGGCGAGCAGCGTGCCGTTCGCGTCGACGATCATCGAGTCGCCGTCGTAGACCAGCTCGTCCTGGCCGCCGACCATGTTCACGTACGCGATGGCGGCGCCCGCCTCGGCCGCCCGGCGGCGGACCAGCGGCAGCCGGATGTCGTCCTTGTTCAGCTCGTAGGGCGAGCCGTTGATGTTGAGCACCAGGCCGACGCCCGCGTGGCGGGCCACCGCGAACGGACCGCCGGCCTGCCAGAGGTCCTCGCAGATGGTCAGCGCGACGTCGACCCCGCCGATCCGGACCACTGTCAACGTGTCGCCCGGGACGAAGTAGCGGTCCTCGTCGAAGACGCCGTAGTTGGGCAGGTGGTGCTTGAAGTAGATGGCCACCACCGCCCCGCCGTGCAGCAGCGCGGCGGCGTTGCGGGCCCCCCGGCCCGGCTCGGCGTCGGCGCTGACCTGCGGCGGGCCGTCCGCGTCCAGGTAGCCCACCAGGACCGGCAGGTCGCCCAGGCCGTCGGCGGCCAGGTCGGCGGCGAGCCGGTGCAGCGCGGCCCGCGAGGCGGCGACGAAGGACCGGCGGAAGACCAGGTCCTCGACCGGGTAGCCGGTCAGCATCAGCTCCGGGAAGAGGGCGAGCTGGGCGCCGGCGTCGGCGGCCTTGCGGGCCCAGGCGCGGACCAGACCGGCGTTGCCGGCGATGTCGCCGACCGTCGGGTCGACCTGGCACAGGGCGAGACGCAGGGTGGGCATGCCCTCATCTTGCCTCAGCCGAAGGGGCCGAATCCGGCCGGACGGGGGAGACACCGGCACCGCCGCCCGGCCGTCTCCCCGGGCGGGACACGGCAGGACGACGCGGTGGGTGGGGGCGTAACGTCGGCGTAACGAGCCCGGTGGAGACTGGGCGGTCAGGCCGGGCCGGCCCGACCGGTGCGGACGTACGTGTCACGAGGGGTGGAAGTGGACCGTCAGCAGGAGTTCGTCCTCCGTACGCTGGAAGAGCGGGACATCCGGTTCGTCCGGCTGTGGTTCACCGACGTGCTCGGCACGCTCAAGAGCGTGTCGGTGGCTCCGGCGGAGCTGGAGGCGGCCTTCGAGGAGGGCATCGGCTTCGACGGCTCGGCCATCGAGGGCTTCGCCCGGGTCTTCGAGTCGGACATGGTGGCCATGCCCGACCCGACCACCTTCCAGGTCTTCCCGTTCGAGGGCGGGGTCAGCGGCGAGAGCGCCCGGATGTTCTGCGACATCCTGCTCCCCGACGGCAGCCCGTCCTGGGCCGACCCGCGGCACGTGCTGCGCCGGGCGCTGTCCCGGGCGGCCGAGAAGGGCTTCACCTTCTACACCCACCCGGAGATCGAGTTCTTCCTGCTGGAGAACGGCCCGCAGGACGGCTCGGTGCCGACCCCGGTGGACACCGGCGGCTACTTCGAGCACACCACCCACGCGGTGGCCCGCGACTTCCGCCGGCAGGCGGTGCTGGCGCTGGAGCGGATCGGCATCTCGGTGGAGTTCAGTCACCACGAGGTGGCCCCCGGCCAGCAGGAGATCGACCTGCGCTACGCCGACGCGCTGACCACCGCCGACAACATCATGACCTTCCGGCACGTGGTGAAGGAGGTCGCGCTCTCCACCGGCGTGCAGGCCAGCTTCATGCCGAAGCCCTTCACCGACCAGCCGGGCAGCGGCATGCACACCCACCTGTCGCTGTTCGAGGGGGAGCGCAACGCGTTCCACGACGCGGGCGACCCGATGAAGCTCTCCAAGGTGGCCAAGTCGTTCATCGCCGGGCTGCTCACCCACGCCCGGGAGTACACCGCCGTCACCAACCAGTGGGTCAACTCCTACAAGCGGCTCTTCCCGCAGGCGCTGCCGGACCGCATCACCGAGAGCCCGGCGTACGTCTGCTGGGGTCACCTGAACCGGTCCGCGCTGGTCCGGGTGCCCGCCTACGGCAAGCCCAACTCGGCCCGGGTCGAGGTCCGTTCGCTGGACTCGGCGACCAACCCCTACCTGGCCTTCGCGGTCATGCTCGGCGCGGGCCTCAAGGGCATCGAGGAGGGCTACGAGCTGCCGCCGGGCGCCGAGGACGACGTCTGGTCGCTGAGCAGCGCCGAGCGCCGCGCCATGGGCTACGAGGCGCTGCCGGAGAACCTGGCCGAGGCGATCGACGTGATGGCCGGCTCCGAGCTGGTCGCCGAGGTGCTCGGCGAGCACGTCTTCGACTTCTTCCTGCGCAACAAGCGGGCCGAGTGGGAGCAGTATCGCCGCGAGGTCACCCCCTACGAGCGGCAGCGTTACCTGTCGCTCTAGATCACGGTGGTGCGGTGCCGCTATCGTCTGCGGCACCGCCCCGGCAGCCGCGTCGGGCGGGCGAGGCCGGGGAGGGCGTTCGGTGCTGGGAGACCTGCTCAACGGGGCGTGGCAGAGCATCGTGTTCGGGGTCGTCGGGGTCGCTCTGATGGCCGCCGGCTTCCTGCTGGTCGACCTGCTCACTCCCGGGAAGCTGCGCGAGCTGATCTGGGTGCGCCGCAACGGCAACGCGGCGCTGCTGCTCGCCGCCAACCAGCTCGGCATCGCCGGCATCGTCTTCACCGCGATCCTCACCAGCTACAGCTCCTTCGGCAAGGGGCTCGCCTCCACGGTGATCTTCGGCCTGGTCGGCCTGCTCGTGATGGCGCTGGCCTTCTTCGTGCTGGACCTGCTCACCCCCGGCAAGCTCGGCGAGATCATCTGCGCCGACGAGCCGCACCCGGCCGCCCGGGTCAGCGCGGCCACCCACTTCGGCGTCGCGCTGATCGTCTGCGCCTGCATCGCCTGACGCCTGTCGTACCCGGGGCATAGCCTCCGGGCGTGAACCGCACCGACCGTCTCTACGCGCTGGTGGAGGAGCTGCGGGCGGTCTCGCCGCGGCCGCGCAGTGCCCGCTGGCTGGCCGGGCGCTTCGAGGTCAGCACCCGCACCATCGAGCGCGACATCACCGCGTTGCAGGGCGCCGGGGTGCCGATCTGGGCCGAGCCGGGCCGCACCGGTGGCTATGTGGTCGACCGGGCGCGCACCCTGCCCCCGGTCAACCTGACCCCGGGCGAGGCGGTGGCCATGGCCGTCGCGCTGCACCGGCTGGGCGGCACGCCGTTCGCCCCGGCCGCCGGCGCGGCGCTGCGCAAGCTGGTCGCGGTGATGCCGCCCGCCGACGCCGCCGAGGCGCACCGGCTGGCCGGCCGGGTGCACCTCATCGGCGGCGGGCCGGCCACGCCCGTCCCGGCCGCCGTCGCCGACGCGGTCGCCGCCCGTCGCGTGCTCCGCCTGACGTACGCGGACCGCGCCGGCGCGGTCTCGGCGCGCGACGTGGAGCCCCTGGCCTACCTGGGCAACCAGACGCACTGGTACCTGGTCGCCTGGTGCCGGCTGCGCGACGGCCTGCGCTGCTTCCGCACCGACCGGATCGACTCGGTGCGTCCGCTGGCCGAGCCGGTGACCCGGGAGCTGCGCCCCGAGGACCTGGACATCCCCGCCGGGCGGGTCCGTCCACTGAGTCTGGTCTGACACCCGACAGCATCCGGCGGATGCGGGATCCGGACAGGTCCGGCCGTGCCTGGGGGAGGAGCGCGGGTGTCCGAGACCGGCGTCGGGACCTCGCCCGTCGGCTGCGCCCGCTGGTGATGAACGAAGCCGAACTGCCCGAGAAACTCCGACAGGACGGTGTCGCGGAGAGCGCCGAGGCTGACTCCTGACGCCGGCCGACCGGCCGGCGCGAGCCACAGGAGGAAGCATGTCCAGCACGCCCGTCACCTGGTTCGAGATCGGCTCCGACCGCCCGGAGGAGGTCGAGCGCTTCTACGCCGACCTGTTCGGCTGGACCTTCGAGGAGCAGGGCGGCCCGGGAGCGTCGTACCGGCAGACGGCGGCCGGCGGGGAGCGGGGGATCGGCGGCGCCATCCGGGCCACCAACGGCGACTCCCCGAACTACGCGATCTTCTACGCCGAGGTCGCCGACGTGGCGGGGACCTGCCGGCGGGCCGAGGCGGCCGGGGGCAAGGTCCTGGTGCCGCTGCGGACCACGCCGAGTGGGCTGACCTTCGCCCACCTGCTCGACCCGTCGGGCAACCACATCGGCGTCTTCACCCCGCCCGCCGAGGGGTGAGCGCTCCGGGTGCGTCCGACGCCGCCCGAGCGGCAGGACGCACCCGGCCCAAGGGCGGAACGGGCGGGCGTCCGCCCCGGCAGCGCCGCCGGAGCGGACGCCCGCCCACGTGGTCAGTGGGTGGCCCCGCCGGGGAGCGGGCTCCGGCCGGGAGGGAGGTGCGGCCGGTGAGGAGACGGCGGAGCCACCCGGGTCAGTTGCCGGCCCGGTCGGACCAGCCGCGGTGGCCGTGACCGCCCGGGCCCGGGAAGACGCCGGCCTCGGCGGCCTTCAGCACCGCGTCGGCCTGCTCCTGGGTGAGCTTGCCGTCCTTGACGGCCTGGTCCAGCCGCTCCTTCAGCGCGGTCTGCCGGTCCTCGGTCGACGGCCGCTCGGGCCGGTCGGCCTGGCGCTGCTCGCGCAGCTTCTCCAGCGCCGCGGTGACCTTGTCGGTGGGGACGCCCAGTTCCTTGGCGAGCGCCTCGGCGAACTCGGCCTGCCGGTCGGCGCGCTGCTGCTGCCGGTCGGTGCCCTGGTCGGTGCTGGCGCTCGGGGCCGGGCTCGGGCTCTTGTCGTCGGCGAGCGCCACCGTCGGGGCGGCGATCCCGACGCCGAGCACGCCGGCGGCGGCCAGGCCGGCCAGCAGGTGCTTCCTCGACATCCTGCGGATCATGCGATTCTCCTGTTCGGTGGTGGTGCGATGACATCACCGACAGTGACCGTCGGAGCTGGGCGCAACCCGTGGCGAACCTGTCAGCGCGCTGGCAATCGCGTCCGGGAACCGGGACAAAGCAGTTGCGACGGGCTGCGGGGGCCGCGAGGGTGGGCCGGTCACCGACGGAAGGCGAAGCCGCATGACGAACCCCTCCATCCGGGAGATCCAGCTGCCGGACCCGCGCTCCGGCCCGTACGGGATCATCGCCGGCCCGGACGGCGCGCTCTGGCTGACGCTGGCCGGGACGGGTGGCGTCGCCCGGGTCGGGCCGGACGCCGAGGTGCGCACCTACCTCGTGGACCCGGCGGAGAGCCGGCCGCTGATCATCACCGGCGGTCCGGACGGCGCGCTCTGGTACACCCGCTCCGGCGACCACCGGCTGGGCCGGATCACCGTCCACGGGGAGACCAGCTCCGTCGCGCTCCCGCCGGGGACCGCGCCGTGCGGCCTCGCCGTCGGCCCGGACGACGCGCTCTGGTACGCCGGCATGGGCGACGACACCGTCGGCCGGGTCACCCTCGACGGGGCGGTCACCACCTTCCCGCTGCCGGTCGCCAAGGGCTTCCCGTCGATGCTGGCCGCCGGGCCGGACGGCGCGCTCTGGCTCACCCTCAACCAGGCCAACGCCATCGCCCGGGTCGCCCTGGACGGCCGGGTGACCCTGCACGCCCTGCCGACGGAGGCCGCCGGACCGGTGGGCATCACCCTGGGCGGCGACGGCGCGCTCTGGTTCGTCGAGATCCTCGCCGGCCAGCTCGGCCGGATCACCCCGGACGGCCGGATCGACGAGTTCCCGCTGCCGGACCGGGCGGCCCGCCCGCACGCGATCGTCGCCGACCCGGCCGGCGGCTGCTGGTTCACCGAG